>CAYYZD010000015.1:0-14431 GCA_964476035.1 uncultured archaeon | reverse complement strand
ATTTTATGAAAATCAAGTATACCCTTTTCGCTGAATATTGGTATATGGTTCAGAGGTTTTTCTCTAACTTCGCTAGTTTTCTCTCTGTTTGAAACGTGGTACACAAGTATGAAATCTTTAAACTCTCTTATTTGCCTAACTATTTGACCTTGAACATCTGGAATGTGAGAAAAATCGCAACACATCCCGTAGAAGTCTCTTCTCACGCAAAACCTATATATTTCATATGGGTTTCTGAAAAGTCTATGTTCATTAATGAAAGTCTCCCAGCAAAGTATTACCCCATGATCCTCCAGTATGGGAGTGATTTCTTCATCTAAAGTTCTTACAGCTTCATCCCTAGTAAATTTTTTCTTCAAAAAACAGGGGTCGTAGTACAACAGTGTCGCAACCAAACTTATTAGCAAGAATGCAGCAATCTTCAATTACAATCTTAAATTCTTCAATTCTATGGATTTTTGCATTGGGTGCATGTACCGTTACAATTTCTAAATTTCTATTCTTTATCTCCTTGATAACATCTCCAATATTTAGCCTAAGAAAATCTTTAACATTAAAAAATGCTAATTCTATTTCTTTAATATCATCAAAGAAACTCTGGTAATCGCATCGAACACCGAAACGCATGCAATAGCACCCAGACAAGCCTGTTTCTCGACATATCTGCTCAGAGTAATTATTTAGACCTTACATTTTCTTTTTTATTGTATTTTACTACCTTGAAACCTCTCTTCGTTTTATTGATAAAACCAGATTTTATTAATCTGTTTAAGTGTTTTTCGACCATAATTCTTTCAAAGTGTTTGAAAACGTTTTTTGGATCAGGAAATTTGCCATAAATTATCGCTTTATCAACTATTTGATTAATATTTAGCTCTCTTTCTTTCAAAAGTTTTAATAATTTACTTTCACGTTCAAAAATTTTCTGCAAATACTCATCAAGCTTTGTTTGAATAATGTCTTTTCCCACAATAATACCTTTATGACTTGAAACAGCTATCTTCGGCCTCAATTTCTTAACTTTATTTATAGAGTCTATAAACTGATCTATGTCTGAGTCTAAACACCCGTACCATGGACCAAAACCGGTTAAATCTATATCAGAGAGAAAAACAATCTTTGCAATTGGAATAAAGAAGCAACAATGCCCAATAGAGTGTCCAGGAGCGTGAATCACCTGCAATTTGACGTCACCTAAATCAAAGACATAATTGTCTTCGAACTCGAAATCAACCCTGGAATTTCTTAACCCAAACATATCTTTAAGAAAAACACGTATGGACTCAACAACTTCATCTCCTGAAGGACCATAACGCTTCAATAACTCATTAACAGACCTAATGGCCGGTGCATCAAGTCTATGACAGCAAATTCTCGCATCTCTAAACAAATAGTTACAACTTGTATGATCTTCATGACAGTGAGAATTAATAACCAAATCAACTCTCTTTTCCTTCAAAAATTTTTCAACAAATTCTTTTCCAAAACCTGTGTCAATTAAAACCTTAACTTCGTCATCAATAAATAAAGAGTTAGAAAAGGGATATCTACCACCGTTCTTTCCTCCTAAGAAAAAAACTTTATCAAAAAGCTCAACCAGTCTCAATTTACTCACTTCAAGCACTTCTCATCCATAGCTATTGCTATTTGCGAAATGTTACTGTAGGATGTATTTATTTTCCTTTAAAGTAAGGTATGATTTTCTCACCATACAACCTATACTGCATATCCCTATGCTTCTCTGAGACTAAAGCAACTAACACGATATGTTCAGCACCTGCTTTTATCCATTTCTCAAGCTTATCAATGCAAGTTTCAGGCGAACCCCAAACATAAAAATCTTCAACATCATCAAACGAAATCTTCGAAGCAAAATCTATAACCCTCTTAACATTTTCAGGCGTATACACAAATTTCTCCAACGAAAGATCCTCAGGCACCTCTATGCCTCTCCTCCTTAACTCTTCCACAGCAAAAACAGAGAAAGCCCTAGCCGGAAGATCAATAATTTTCCTAGCATCTTCATCGCTTTCTGCGACAACACCATAAAGCAAAACACCACTTTCAAACTCACCAGATCTGCCATATTTTCTCCGTAAATCCTTTAATTCCTCTAGTTTCTTTCTATAATCTTCTGGGGATCTCCCTAATGGAAGCCATCCGTCACCATACTTAGCAGTAAGCCTCAATGTTCTCGGCGAATTTGCAGCAATCCAAAGAGGCGGGTGAGGCTTTTGAATAGGCTTAGGCCGAATAAAAGCATCTCTCAACTTAAAGAATTTCCCATCATAGTTCACTGGATCTTCAGTCCAAAGCGACAAAAGAACCTCTATGGCTTCTTTCATCCGGGAAACAGGTTTATCCCAAGGTATACCGAAGGGAACTATGCTCATCGCTTCTCCAGCACCAACAGCAGCAATAACCCTACCATTCGAAATATGGTCAAGTGTCATAATTGTTTGCGCAAGAACTGCAGGATGCCTAGTCTGAATATTAGTAACCGATGTTCCAAGCTTAACTTTCTTTGTTACCATGGCAACTGCAGCAAGCGAAGTATAAGCTTCCATTGCATCAAGTCTCCGCAAACCCATACCAACTAGGTGATCTGCCACCCAAATAGAATCAAATCCAACTTCTTCAGCCATTTTCGCACGCTTCAGAATCTCCTCCCAAGGATGAAAAGGAAGAGCAATACCAAACTTAACATCTTCCTCCATACCTAAACCCCGCATCAACTTATCCCGATAACAAATAACAATAATAGATATTTAACAATAATTAGGTCAACAAGATAAATTAAATGGTACGAAAATTAACCTCAAAGTTTTTATTAAATACTCTATAAATCTAAACAAAACGTATCATCGATATGGGAGGGAGATCGCATGTCAAGAGCTCCTAAAGTTGACCACAATCTATGTAAAGGTCACGGCATTTGCTACGATGTTTGCCCAGCCGATCCAAAGGTCTATGAAATTAAAGGAGATCCACCTAGAGCATGGGTTGTAAACCCAGAAGCATGCATCGAATGTGAGTCATGTGTTGCAAACTGTCCAGAAGGAGCAATTGAACTAGTAGACATCGAAGAAGCTGGACCAAGACCTGAAAGCTAAATAACACCTTCTCTTTTTTATAAAAGAAAATTTGTGAGATTTTGTAAAATAATGTGAAGCTGCATCATTAATAGTCGTTTTTTGAATAGGAGGAATAACCTAATTTTAATGCTTTTATGTTAATTTCTCTCCAAGGTTCAGGCATTTTTGAAACAACTTGTTCAACATTCTCAAGTTTTACGAAATCATCGAGTATTTTACTGCCAAGCAATGCTCCTAGCATAACCATGTTTGCTGAAACATAGCTTCCAGCTTTCTCGGCAAGCTTATCAGCCTCCAAAATCACTGTTTTCAGCCCGGTCGATTTAATTTTTTCAATAATCTCATCCATTTTAGGCACCTTGACTCCAGGTATGTTAGGCCTAATCAGCCTCTTATTCAAAATTAGAAGCGTGTTTCTATTTGCATAATTAATGTACCTTGCAGCTTCTAACAATTCCATTGAAACAATTACGTGAGCACCATTTAAAGGAATTAATGGAGACTCTACATCACCAAGTCTTATATGTGTTACCACGCTTCCCCCTCTTTGAGCCATACCATGTACTTCCGCTGTCAAAACTTTAACCCCGTTTAGTATTGCAGCTTCAGCCAAAACTCTTCCAAAAGTTATTAATCCTTGACCTCCAACACCTACAGCTAAAACATTCTTATATCCAACACCCATTTTCACCACCAAAGTTCCTCCCAATCTTTTTCAGGCTTAATTGTAGGTTCTATTGCGTGAACTGGACATACTTGGACGCAATCCCCGCAACCTGCACAAAGTGTTGGATCTATCCAGGCTTTGCTGTCTTCTAGTACTTGAATAGCTGGACAAGCAAACACATTATAACATCTCGTACATGCTGTACATTTCTCGAGATCAACCTTGTAAACGGGTATCTTAATGTTTTTCCTACGAGCCTCCGCGATAACCAATAAGGCACATTTCCTTAAAGATACAATAACAGCTGGCTTTTTCTTTTCCTCGACAAATTTTAATGCTTCCTCAATCTTCCCCGCGGCCTCCTCCAGCTTGAAAGGATTAATGACGTCAACATATTCTACTCCAATTGACTTAGCTATTTCTTCAGGTCTTATTATTTTCGCTGATTCTCCACTAGCTGTTACTCCTGTTCCTGGATGCGGCTGATGGCCAGTCATTGCTGTCGTTCTATTATCCAATATAATTGTTAGGAACGGGGTATTATTATATACGGCGTTTATTAGCGGGGGAATTCCCGCATGGAAAAAGGTAGAATCACCTATAATTGCGATCATAGGCTGCTTAGTAGTTACTACAAGACCGTTTGCTGCACCTATGCTACCTCCCATCTCTATACATGTATCTTGCACCCTATATGGTGGATTGAGCCCGAGAGTGTAACAACCTATATCTCCAAGATACACTGGTTTAATTTTCAACTTGCTTACAGCTTTTCTAAGAGCGAAAAAGGTTGCTCTATGAGGACATCCAGGGCAAAGAGTTGGAGGTCTTGGCGGAACTTCAATACTCACTTCTTGACTACTTTCTAGCCATGAAATACTTTGCTTCGATACATTTAGAAATTTTATTAAGGATTCTGCCACCCTATTTAACGTTAATTCTCCCTCTCTTGGGACAAGGTCCTTGCCATGTACTTTAACTCTTATTCCCTCTTCCTGAACTATTGCCTTAATTTTCTCCTCAACTATCGGTTCCAATTCCTCTACAACAAGAACTTCCTCCGCGTCTTTAACAGCTTCAACAACAAGTTTTCTCGGCACAGGAACCGTTGAACTTATTTTAAGCACAGTTACTTCATCAAGTTTATCCAATTCTTTCAACACGTCAACTACATGTCCATAAGTTATTCCACAAGCCACCACAACCTTCTTTGAGCCAGGATTCTCAATCCTATTAAAAGGAAAATCATTTACAGCCTCCTCTATCCTACTCCACCTTTCTAAAAGCTTTGGCCTAAGTTTTCGTGCATGTGCAGGAACCAAAACCCACCTTTTAACATCCTTCAAAAACTCTCCCCTAACGGGTTTCCTTAATTCTCCCAGTATGACTGGCCCCCTCGCATGGCTTATTCTCGTCGTCGTCCTTAAAATTACTGGATGCTCGAATTTTTCGCTAAAATTGAAAATCTCCTTGGTGAGTTCTTTTGCTTCCCCCGGGCTATAAGGCTCAAAAACAGGTATAAAGGCATGTAAACCATACCATCTATTATCTTGCTCATTTTGGCTACTCCACATCCCAACATCGTCTGCTGTTACAATTACAAATCCTCCTCTAACCCCCGTGTAGGCGCTGCTCATTAGGGGGTCGGCTGCAACATTCAAACCAACGTGCTTCATGCATGTTAAAGCTCTAACACCAGACATTGCTGCACCATAAGCTGCTTCAAAAGCAACCTTTTCATTCGTACTCCACTCAACATGTATTCCCAATACATTAGCATATCTTGCAAGGGTTTCTACAATTTCGGTCGAAGGAGTTCCAGGATAAGCTGAAGCAAAAGATATTCCAGCTTCCACAGCTCCTCTAGCTATTGCCTCATTCCCCATCAACAAAACAGTCTTACCGGCTTGCTCAAGAAAAACCTTAGACATTTGTATACCCTCAAACATTAATTCAATCAGCAAATTAATAAATTTTTAGAAAGAAACATAACCTCACAAAAATTTAACAAAGCCGAAATAACATTCAAAATTTAAAAAACTGCCAATTAAAACAAAAACAACATATATAGACCCTTTACAACCCCAAACCCAAAATTAGATAATACCCCATCACATAAACAAAATACATAAAGACAATAATCACCTCCACAAAAACCAACCGACAAATATATATATAATTTACGTTTTAGTTAACGGTGATGGTGTTGGGGAGACAACTAAAAACAGCAATAATTCTGCTCATCATACTAATGATGTTAACACTACCAACATATGCCCACACACTTACACTACCAGCCAAATATCCTGACCTTGAGTTTAAAGATCCCATTACAAACTCCGAATTTGAGTATTCCAACGGATGGGTCGTTGAAAAAGGAAGTGCTGGTGCAACATCATCGTACAGTTTTAAAAGTAGTAAATCTTGGCATATTTCTACGAGTGGCGGACAATTTTCACTGTACCAAACACTTAGCGAAAATGTAGAAAGCTACATTAAGGGCAAAAATATTCAGTTCTCATTCTGGTTCAAACCAGAACAAACAAACGGAGAAATATACGCACAAATAAAATATAAGACCACAAGGCTACGAACATCCTACATCTACACATGGAACGGAAACCACTATATCAAAGACAACAACCTACTAAGAAACTTCGAAAAGAAGGGCCAAGACGTAAACGACTACTACATACTAAGAGAAAATTTAGTGGAGGAAGACAGAAAATACCTAATAATGATAAAAGAAGAAGGACATGAAAAAACATGGATAGACCAAATAAAACTAATATCCGTAGACCACGAAGAAAACATAAAGATAGGTGTAACCCAAAATGGAGAAATAATAACATACGGCGAACCCATATCGCCGTTAAACTGCACAGACAAATACGGAAACAACTTTTTAGGATTAATAAGAGAGGTTGATGAATGGTACTTTGAAAGTAGACCCGAAAATCCGTTAACATTAAACTTCAGAAAAATAAACTCTACGAAAGCAAAACTAATAATTAGAACATGTTATGGCACTGATATAGACTACGAACAGCAGAAAATAAAAGTTCAAATCTTGGATTCAAATGGTCAATGGTTGGATGTTGAGGAAATAAGGCCGAGGGTAAGCTGGGCAATGGAAACACTGGATCTATCGAAATACTTGGGGAACGTTGAGGGAAATCTAACTGTAAGGCTGGTTTTCACGTGGAGAAACATAAAAATAGACTATATAGCACTAGATACAACTAAGCAGGGAAATCTTGAAACAAATATTTGTGACCTTCTTTCAGCAACCTACATGAGCAAGGAAAATGTTAAATTTAAGTTGATGTATCCTGACAATAGGCGTGTTAAAATCTCATCTGGAGAATACATTAAACTTGAATTTGAAGTCCCACAGCAAAAATATGGTGAAAGAAACCTCTTATTGTATGTTAAAGGACGATATGGAGATCCAATTTACTACTGGGTAACAATTACAGGAGACAAGATTTATCCGGAAAGCACTGATAGATGGTATAATGCTTTTGTCAAAGGTTACATTAGCAGTAGAGCACTAGAAATAAGAGTTTATATGCGCGGAACAATCAATGGATACGTAGACACAGCCCAACTAGAAATAATAGACTACACAACAACAAACACAGCCAAAGGATACTTATCGTTAAGCACAAGTGTTTATTCATGTGATACCGATCCCAATGAGGTTCTCGTAAAAATGGGTATAGGCTGTTATGTTCAAAGTTCTGATCCAAGTGTTTATGCGATTAGATCTGTAGAACTTAAAGCTGAGTTTGTAAGTTTAAGCAGTTCCCAAGACGCTTTGTTAATCTTCGGTCCTACTCAAGCTAATGAGGATGGCTATGAGATCGACCCTAAAGAGGTAGACGAACGCTGGGAACGAGGAGTTAGAACCGCAGAAATAGCTATTATAATTGCTGGCACTGCTCTTGGATTCGGAACCATACTTCTTTCAGAGATGGCTGTAATACATACTCTAGAGGTTGCATCGCTTGCTGTGCAGGGCACTGAAGGCCTACTATTCATCTTAGACTACACAAGAACAGAATGCGACAAATGGAGTGCACAGGGAGGGGGAGATGTACATGAAATATGGAATTATCCTGTTTCATCGTATTCAGCTTCTAACTTCGTATCTAAGGCCTCAGGAGCTTTTGAAGAACTTACTTGGGTAATACGTTATCCTCAGCCTTCTAATAGTTATCAAATTAATCTATCCGTAACGGTTGAATGGGGGAAAATATACTTTATTCCTTACCAGAATGTCTACATACTTTCAGCTGCAGGAACAACAACAATAACAATACCAATCATAGTAACCTACAAATAATTGACAAAGTAAATTACGGAGGGTTCCAACTTGCAAAACAGAACAAAAACAGTAACTATAATTTTTCTCATTATTTTAATAGCTTTAATGCCAATATACATCTATGTCATCGGTCCATACTTAAAACCGAAACCTGAAATCCTCTCATCAAAAACAATCACAATAAAGTTAAGCGAAGGTCTAGAATTTGACGATCCCGTGATAAATTACGAGTTTGAAGATTTAAGTGGCTGGAAAATAGAAAAGGGAAACGCAAATGTTACATCATCAGACTACTTCTTAGGAGAAAAATCTTTCTACATTACAAGCAACAAAGAATTCATAATATCTCAAAAGCTCAATAAAAACATCATAAACTGTATTAAAGACAAGAAAATCCTTTTTTCTTTTTGGTTTAAGCCTAAAAATACTTCCGTGGATGGTTCGCTAAACTATGCTTGGGCAGAAATAAAATATAGAGACGGTAGCGATGTTATATCTGTTTTCGGCGTAAAAGTTTATCCTAGGGAAAGTAATTGGTATTATGCATTTGTGGTTGCTTATATTCCAAGGTCAAGTGAAGAGGTAATCGTGGCTATACATGGTAATAGCATTGGAAACAAAGGATTCAACGGATATGTGGATACGGCAACCCTAGGGATATGGGAAGATTTAAAAGCAACCACCAATAAAGGTCAAATATCATTAGGTACCATTATACATAGATGTAAAGATTATACTTGGCATGACCTGTTCATGGGGCTAGGATTTTTCGTTAGAAGTTTGAAGCCTGACACATACATAATCAGGTCTTTAAGAATTGAAGTTAAAATTCAGAATCCAAATGATGACGCCGCTTTTCTATTTGAAATCATCCAAGCAAATGACAAAAACCTAGATGTAGATAACATAAAGGTTATGGGAGAAGAGGCGGCTCTATATAGCTGTATTTTAGCCTCTCTCGACGATGCCATGAACGTAACTATTAGAGTAGAAAACTTTACATCAGACATACGTTTTTCCCTATTTGATGGAGAATATTTTAGAGATTTCAATTTCTATGGAGTGAAATTGGATAAGAAATTTTTTCAACGAGGTTATCCGATTGGAGGATATGCTGAATGGAAATATCCATCAAGTTGGAGTAAAAAGAGTAGTAAATACGTTACAACAGTTCTAGGGGGCATTAATGAAATTTTCAGCACAATTTCAGACACCCCCCAAAACATCACAATTTCTTTAATCGTCAATTGGGGTGAAATAGTTTCTCATAACACTCTTCTAGGGGAATACTATTCGATTAGAAACACTGGACTTGAAACAATAACATTCACAATTATAGTAGTTGAGTAATTATGAAAGCTTCCTAACAATTGTCAAATAACCGTTTAATGAAGGCAATGGGAGGTTTAGACTTGAGAGGCAAAATAAAAATCTTTACTATTCTTTCTATTATTCTTTTAATAGTTTTAACACCAATATACATTTACATTATTCTTCCAAATCTAAAGCCGACCCCTACGTTGCTTTCATCAAAAACAATCACACTACAGCTAAGATCGAATAAGTTTCCAATTATTGTTAACCGGGATTTCTATGATATAGGTGGTTGGAATGTTGAGAAGGGCCGTGTAGAAGTTACCGAAACATGTTATCTCACAGGTAGCCGTTCATTTTACGCCCAAAGCGACAACGGAGAATTCACAATATCCCAAAAAATTAATTCTACTATCTACGACTACAATTACATTAAAGACAGAAAAATAGTCTTCAATTTCTGGTTTAAACCCCTAAACGTTTCCAAAGACGGATTATTAAACTATGCTTGGGCAGAAATAAAATACTTAAACAATGGTAACATTACATCTATAATTGGAAACAAAGTTTACCCAACGGAAAACAAATGGTATTGTGCTTTTGTCTTAGTTTACATTCCGAGCAATGTTGAAGAAATAACAGTATCAATACATGGTAACAGTAGTGGAAACAAAGGTTTCCATGGATATATTGATACGGCAAGCTTAGAGGCATGGGAAAACGTAAACATATCTGTGAAAAAAGGAAAAATAGCGCTAAGCGTACATATAATTAATATTTATGCAGGTACCGGGGATTTTGATGCATATTTAGGTGTAGGTTTCTTCGTCAAAAGTTCGAACTCCAATGCGTATGTTATTAAATCTTTGGAATTCGATGTGATTAGTCAAGATCCAGAGCATATAACCATTCCTGCTATTTTTGATTTTATTCAAGCTAACGATGAAAACTTGGATGTAGATAAAGAGAAAGAACCTATATATCACGGGTGGGGAGCATTTCATTCTGGTGTTCTAGCTTCATTTTGCAACGTTTCAGAAGTGACCATTAAAGCTGAAAATTCTGATTCAAATATTTTAGTTTCCTTTCATGACAGATATCTAAAAAATTTCAGTTTTTATAGGGTGAGGCTGGATAAGAAAACCTTTTATCAAGGTTATCCGATTGGGGGATATGCTGAATGGAAATATCCTTCAGGTTGGAGTAAGAATAACAGTAATTATGTCACAACAGTTTTAGGAGGAACCGCAGCAATTCCATTTTTCTTAGGTGTACCTTGGAATCGCAGTTTAATTGGAAAAGTTACATTTTCCTTGATTGTTCACTGGGGTCAAGTTGTTTTCCATCGAAATATTTTAGGTAAGTATTATTCAGTTAGAGACGCCGGATTAGAAATGATAACACTTACAATTGAATTTACAACGGAGTGACATGCAACAAAATTCATCATGGCAATAGTAAAATACCATAGTTTTTGGGAAAGTATGGGGAAGGGCTGGCTTGCAAACAGAATAAAAACAATAATTATGATCTCCTTACTTCCCTACAATTTCAACACCAACATACACCACATAAACAAATAAAAAGAATAATTATAGCTCTCCTAAATTTTTAGTAGTTTAAAATAGTTTACATTCTAAAGTAATAGCCTGAAATGGATATTCCCGAAACATGAACAAATTTTATACCGCATTGCTAACCTTATTATATCATGTTTGATGCAAATTGAAGTCTGTCACCCCTAACTAAGTTTAAACATATAATTATCAGTGTCTTTGCATTGTTAATAATAGTTATATTGGTTTTCATGCCAAGATTTACAATATCTCCTCAAAATCACAATATTTCGTCTTGGGTATATCAATTACAAAATGCAGATTTTTACGAGTTATTAGAAATAGATGTAGATTTACTGGTAATAGATCCAGATGACGCTGGATTTACCGAAAATCAGCTGAACACTTTAAGAGAATCCGGTAAACTAATTTTAGCTTATTTAAGTATAGGGAAAGCTGAGGATTACAGGGGTTACTGGAAAAAGAAATGGTATGAAAACCCGCCGGAATGGTTAGGTGAAGAAAATCCGGATTGGCCAGGATGCTATAAAGTTAAGTACTGGTACTCGGAGTGGCAGGCAATAGTGTATTCTAGGCTAAATGAAACAATTCTCAATGGCTACGATGGAGCATACTTGGATTGTATAGATGCGTACGAATATTGGATTGAAAAGGGTATTGATAAGGCGAAAGAGTTAATGATAGAGTTTGTAATATCAATATCTGAAAAAGCTAAGTCTTTGAAACCTGGATTTTTGATATTTCCTCAAAACTGTCCAGAACTTGTAGCTGATTCAAGATATTTAAATGTTATAGACGGCTTAGGTAAAGAGGATACCTGGTATATTGGAGATGAGCCAAGAAGCCAAGAAGATATAGAATATGATACATATTACCTGGATTTAGCGGTTAGAAAAGGTAAAACGGTTTTAGTAATTGATTATGTAACAGAACAAGATAAAATAATTGACTTCTTCAACAAAGCTAGGGAGAGAGGTTATATTCCATATGTTGGCCCTAGGGAACTTGATAAAATAGGATATTACACTCCTCCATCAAATTCTACTTAAAATAAAAGAATACTGGTTAAATTATTTCTTGGTCTTGAAAAATAACCAATTTTTAGGATCTTTCCCAGGTCTTAGTTTGATCAGAGCATATTTTCCCTGTAACCTTTTTCCCTGTAATTCAAAGACGATTTTCGTGTCGCTTCTTTCCAAAAGTCTGTAAGTTCCCTTATCCCAGATCTCAACCTTCCCAGCACCATAATAACCCTTGGGTATGATTCCTTCAAAGTCAGCATAGTCTAATGAATGATCTTCAACTTGAACTGCAAGTCTCTTGACACCAGGTTTGCTAGAAGGTTCTTTTGGTATTGCCCAGCTTTTTAAAACTCCATCCATTTCGAGTCTTAAATCATAATGTAAGCGTCTAGCATGATGTTTCTGTATAACAAAAATAGGAGCTTTTTCCATATTGCTTGAAATAGTTGATTTATTTGAGTTTTCTAAATTTTCTTTTGACATTTCCATCAAGCTCAACCAAAATTAAATATTTTTAAACACAATAAAGTAAGTGAGTATTTATATGTTTTATTACTATCCTCCGACACTATTTTTGAATTTTCAATCCAACATAGTTCGTATATAGATGAAAACCAAACACATAATAACACATTACTTAATTTGTTATACATAATTCCAAAGGTGAAAGATAATGACTAAAAACCAAATTTTTAGGGAAAGAGTAGAAAAATTTCAGCAATTAATGAAGGAAAATGGCATTGACGCTTCTATGATAAGAACATTGTCTTCATTTATCTATTTTACCGGTGTTAAATGGCTTAGGCCTGCTTTACTTATACCCGCTGAAGGAGAACCCACTGCATTTATTTTTGAATACGAAGCAGCTGAGTTTAAAGAGAAAACTTGGATCAAAAACATTAAAACTTGGAGAAGAACCCCAGAACTTATAGGATCAGTCACCAAAACGATAAGAGAGGGAAACTACAAAAAAGTTGGCTTCGACTATAGTGTTGAAAGGGATTCTTACGTTCTATTTTTTGAACTATTTAAGAAACTTAATCCTAAAGTGGAAATAGTTGATGTACATGCATTGATAATGAAGCTTAGAATGATCAAAGATTCTCAAGAAATAGAATATATACAAAAAGCTTCAAACATCGCTGTTAAAGGAATCTCCTCCGCAATAAACGCAATCGATATAAATGTTAGTGAAGCGGAGATTGCTGCCGAATCAATGTACACAATGATGAAAAACGGATCAGAACATCTCCACGTATACGTTAACGTGGGATTTAGACCAAGAGTACATGCAGAACCCCGTAGCGATGTGAGAGTTAAACCTGGAGACACCATTAACATCATAGTTGCCGCGAATTACAATAATTATTACAGTAATATGAGTAGAACAGTGTTCATGGGAGGTCTTTCAGGGGAGAAGAGAGAGGCCTTTGAGACAATGATGGAAATACATGGTTTAGCGACAAATTTTCTTAAAGCGGGAATAAGATTCATTGAAATTGAAAATAAGATAAAAGAACTAATTGAAAGGAAAGGTCTCGGAAAATATTATGTGGAAGGATTTACTCACGGCGTTGGGCTCCTTATAGAAGAGGACCCTATAACTACAATCGTTATTCCACATAGACAATACGAAGCCGTTGAAAATATGGTTTTAGCTTTCATTCATGCACCATTAACCATCCCGGGCATAGGTTCCATAAAATGCGAAGATACATTTAGAGTAAAGGCAGACGGAGTGGAGAAGTTTACAGAATACGAATATGAAATAACAAAATAACACGATTGCATCAGATAAGTTTCAATAATTTACCCACTTTTTTTAATACGACCTTACTTCCAAGTTTCATGAGTTTTGCGATGAGCTGGGACGCTACATGTTTTCAGTTTTCCTGATTAATTTTAAAAATGTTAACATTTTAAAACAAAGTTTTTTAAAGTAAAAAGAGTAATTTTGAGCTTATTGGATTATAAAAGTATGACATTGCTATTAGTGGTGGAGATCAGCGGAGATCTTCTGGATTAAGCCATTCTGGAAACCACTTGTAGTGCTCAAGTGGATAGGTTTCTTTTAGACCTTTGTACGTCGGCCTTACCATTAATATTTCTCCCTTTCTCCCCTTAAACAGTTTTACCAATTCTTTTTCTTCTAGTTCTAAGAGAAGTTTATCAAGCTTTTCATCGGCGATAGACATTATCATTTTAATGTCTTCCTTTGTCATGTAGAGCCCTGGATTCACAACATAGTTATCAGCCAAAACTTTTAGAACATCTTCTTGAGTTACATCTTCTTTAACTACGGAGGGCTGGGTTTTAAAGTAAGGCACCGGGAGTTTTAGTTCCTTATCCATGCGGCGAAGCGGTGGACGAAGGTCTCGTGATAACATTTTAGTTCCTTGCCTGTATAAGATGAGTCTCATAATTTC
>CAYYZD010000014.1:0-14849 GCA_964476035.1 uncultured archaeon | reverse complement strand
CCTATGAGGAAGCTTTAAGAAAATTCCCAGAGTTAGAGGTTAAAAAAGCCGTCAAAAAAGTTAGGGTCGTTGAGATTGAAGACTGGGACGTGAACTTTTGCGGTGGAACCCACGTTACAAGAACAGGAGAAGTCTTAGCAATACGGATATTAAGGAGGGAGAGGGCAGGAGAAGGTGTTGACCGCTTAATGATAACAGCTGGTAAAACCGCAATTGACATGTTTTGGAAAGAACGTTTTGACGTGGAAAACATTAGGAAAATGTTGAATGAAAAAGATGTCTTAAAGGCTGTTCAAAAACTCTTAGATTCAAAAAATAAACTTGAAGAAAAAGTTATGAGCTTAGAAGCTGAAATACAAATCGAAAAACTCCTTGGCAAAGCCGAGCAGCATGGAGATTTAAAAATACTTGTCACATGCGTGGATATTCCGAAAAAATCTATGGAAGCCGTAGCAAAAAGGGCTGTTCAAAAATATCCGAACTTAGTTGTTCTAATAGGGAGAGTTAACGGTGGAGCCGCTGTCATCGGTGCTGCAGGTGAAAAAGCTATTGATAAAGGCATAAATATAGGTGATATAATTAACAAGGTTTCCAAAATTCTGGGCGGTGGAGGCGGAGGACAGCTAAACTTTGCTAAAGGCGGTGGGCCTCGCGGCGACATGTTAGAAGAGGCGTTAGAAAACGGTAAAAAACTAATATTGGAAAAGATTTCCTGAATTTTATGTTGCCCAAAGTAAGTATTTATGTGCATTAAAATTTAAAGTTCCATTCTTTTTTACTGTATTTTGTTTCTTTTAGTTCTTTTGCAAGTTTTAGTTCTTCAGAAGTTAATTTTTCTGGTATTAGCTTTATGTTGAGCGCTTTTTCAAACCCTTCCACCAAAGCGTCTCTTATTTCGTCAAAATCTACATTGTGTTTTAGTTCGCTATAAATCGATGTAACTTTTGCATGCACAGAACGTATCATTCGCTCCTTTGTTTTCCCAGGTGGAATTTTTAGAACGGTGAACATTTTGTCTGCATCAACTTTTAGAAGTAAGGTTCCATGCTGCAAGATGAAGCCTCTTCTTCTAGCTTGGGCATTGCCGGAAATTTTCTTTCCTCCAATAAATATGGAGGGACAATGGAAAACTCCGTGGCGTGCATTTAATCCTAAGCGTTTTAAAGCGTATATAAGGCCTTTCGACAATGCAATAAATGAGTTGGCGACATCAGAGGGCACAACTTTATGGTCTTCATTAACTATAACACTATAGGTAACTTCTCCTTCAAAATCGTGGTAAACAGCTCCTCCCCCAGTTATTCTTCTCACAACATCTACACCCAATTGTTTACATGCATCTAAATTAACCTCTTGGTAAACACTTTGATGAACACCGATCGAAACAGCAGAAGGATTCCAACGATAAAATCTAATAGTATTAGGAACAAGGCCTCTAATTCTAGCTTCCAAAATTGCCTCATCGATAGCCATATTCGTAAAAGCATCATGAATTTCAAGGTCGATTAACCGCCATTCCTCCATCCATAAACCTCCAAGATCGCTCAAACCACATAGTGTTTGGAATAGTTGTGGGGGGTTCATAAATTTGTCTGCTCTATAGATGGTTGTCGCTGATTTTAATTATGTTCCTACATTCCTCTTTTGGTAAGGGCGTAGGGTCCATCTGCTTCGGGGTTACATGGCTATGAAATGACTTTTGAATCTTTATTTTCTATTTAAAGATAATGTTTAAATGTATGTTTAAACATAATAGTTGGTGGTGATAGATAGTGGTGAAAACTATTACTATTAGGGATGATATTTATAAGAAGTTGTTGGCTATTAAACGGCCTGGTGAGAGTTTTAGCGATTTATTTGAGAGGCTTGTAAAAAGTGTAGGCACCAATGACATACTTATTAGGTTAAGGGCTTCAGTTGAGTTTCGTGATAAAGATAAGTTACTTTCAGAAATAGCTTCTCTAAGAGAGGAGCGGAGAATATGATAATACTTGACACAGATGTTTTAATCGAAATCTTGGACAAAAAATCTGAAAGAGGGGAAGAATTATTAAAGAGGGTTCTTGAGAGTGGGGAAAATGTTTGCATTACAGCTATAAATCTTCACGAAATACTATATGGTTTATATAAATATGCTAAACCAGTAGAGGAAATACTAAGGTTACCAGTGGTTAGTTATACAAAGGATGATGCAATTTTAGCGGCTAGATTGGAAATTGAAATGGAAAAATTAGGTAAATCTATACGTAGAACAGATGCTATGATTGCTGCAATTGCCATAAATAACAGAGCAAAACTTTATACTTTAGATTTAAAGCATTTTAAGCCACTGACATCTCTGGGTCTCAAGCTGTTCACAGAATGATTTAAAACTAGGATTTTAACCTGCAGTCTTGTCATCTATCGCCACATTCATGAAAGCGTCGTGAGTTTTTAAATGGATTTTTAGAGAGTTTCAAAATAAGGATAAATATATTAAAATACCACGGGTAAACTTAAAGAGAAATGTATGTTATCTATTGATTTAAAGTTCTGCGGTTGCTTTAATGGCTTGCTTTATAAATTCCATTAATTCTTTAAGTACGTTTTTTTTAGCTTGCCAGATTTCGATACCAATAATATTGTCGTTCTCATCGTATTCTATAAATAAATCTTCACTAATTTCAACGGTGTCCTTTACGTTTCCCTTTTTAATAAGTATGTAGAGTATGTCGGCATCAGAATCATATCGGATTTTCATTTGATTTTCACCCATCTACCTTTTGCTTCTCTTCTTTTAATTATATTTTCACCTTTACTTACGTCAATAACAGTAATAACCCTAATAATATTACCTCTAATGGTGTAAGCAATTATTAATTGGTGTTGTGGTTTATGAGTTCTTTTCCCAATGGCTATAAAATTTCCTGTTTCAGCATCTAAAAACACGGTTGTCGGGGTCTTAAGAATATCTAAAATTTCTGTTTTATCAATGTTTCTTTCTTTGAGTTTAAGTTTAGCATGTTCGGAGAACTGAATCTTTATCACGTTTACGCCTTCCATGCGTTTCTTAGCTATGTCGCAACTTCATGTATATTTATGGTAAATTTCACCAATTTTTATTAGGAAACTGGATAAGGGTATGCGATACATTGTTTAATTTAATTTTGGGTTGAAAATATTTAAACTTGTAAATATTACTACAAAAACAATTAAAAGAAGTTAAGAAATAAGATCTTTTTTGGTAAATAAGTTTTTAAAAGATTTTCGGTGCTATGCTGCCTTTGCTGGTGTGTAGATTCTTACTCTTCTGTTTTTTACGGCTAGTTTTATTAGGCCTTTTTGTTCTAGTTCTTCCAGGAAATCTTTTACCGTGCTAAGTTTAATGTTGTATCTTAGCGATATTTCTGTTGGCGATATAACTTTCATTTTAGGTATCTCTTTTTCCAATTTCTCTCTTAAATCGTCTGGAATAAAGGTTTCTCTAATAGTTGGCTCGTACTCAAAGACCTTACCGTACTTCTTTTTCTTCCTAACCTTCACCTTTTGAGCCATGACATGTCCCTCGAAGCGTTTAAGTTATAAGCTATCGAATAGCCAACCCTATCATGCTTAAAAATTTTTCTAACTTATGCTCTTCCTATACAATATCTATGCAATATTTTCAGCTGCCATCCTTCAGCTCCTATAAGGCTCATTTTAGAAAATGTTTATACGAAGTTTCCTTATAAACTTCATAAAACTGAGTAAAGAATAAAACTTAGAATTTAAAGGGAAAGGAGTAGTGGGTTTATGAAAGATGAATTAATGGAAATAGTGGAGTATGGGCATAAAACAGGGGCTTCATATATTGAAGTCAGGGCTCAAAGCCTAAGTAAAACCATTATAAGTACAAAGGATGGTAAGGTTGAGGTTGTTACGGAAGGGCTGGAGAGAGGGGCAGGTATAAGGGTGCTTGTTAATGGAGCTTGGGGCTTCGCTACAATTGGAAGTTTAGATGTAAATTCTTTAAAAACAGCTGTTGAAGACGCCGCTAAAATGGCGAAAGCTGCAAGTAAAAAAGTTAGGATGCCTGTTACACTTTTTGAAGTTAAATCTGTTGAAGATGTTGTAAAGATTAAACCTGATGTAGATCCCAGAGGCGTTTCTGTAGATGAAAAAATGAATACAGTATTAAAAATTGATAGAACTGTTTTCAGCTATGATGAGAGGGTTAAGAGCTGCACTATAAGCTACGCAGATATTATTGGCACGCAGTATTTTGCGAATAGTGATGGAACCTATATAGAACAAGATAAACTATATGTTTGGAGTAGAATTTTTGCATCCGCAAAAGAAGGAGACATATTTGCATCAGGTAGAGAGGAAATAGGTTCAACAAAAGGCTTTGGAATCTGGGAAAAGGAAACCCCTGAAAAACTGGGAGAAAAACTTGGAGAAAGACTAAAATTACAGTTAAAAGCAAAAACACCAAAGGGAGGAGGCTTTCCGGCTGTTCTAGGCCCGGAAATTGTTGGAGTTTTTGCGCATGAAGCGTTTGGACACCTTGCAGAAGCAGATTTGACCTTTGCTGGATCCGTAATATTGGATAAGCTTGGAAAACAGGTTGCTAGTGAACACGTTACCATTGTTGATGATGGAACTGTGGAGGGGGGTTTTGGGAGCTTCAAATATGATGATGAAGGTGTTTCAGCTCAAAAAACTGTGTTGGTAAAGGATGGTATAGTTGTTTCCTTGATGTTCGATAGAGAATATGCTGCTAAGTTTGAAGCTCTGCGCCGAAAAATCCCCGAAGATGTTAGAGACCTTTTCGAAATTAAGCCTACTGGAAATGCTAGAGCTGAGGATTTTCGTGTGCCGCCGCTTATAAGAATGAGAAACACGTATATTAGTCCCAGAGACTACAGCTTCGAGGAACTAATTGAAGATATAGACTTCGGATATTATATTGTTAGTTTTAGAGGCGGCCAAGCTAATTTAGATGGGACATTTCAAGTGGGTGTGCAGGAAGCATATGAAATAGTTAAGGGGGAGGTTGGTGAACCAGTTAGAAACATGAGTATTAGCGGTAATACTCTTGAAACTCTATTAAAGGTTGACGCTGTTGGCAAAGATTTTAAAATCAATGCTGGTCGATGCGGCAAGGGTCAAACAGCATTCATAGGTGATGGAGGACCACATCTAAGAGTAAGAGAAATTTTGATTGGAGGAGCGAGGTGAAAAACATGGAGAACCTTTTAGAAATCGTTAAATTAGCAGTTGAGGAAACTGAGAAAGCTGGCGCGAAGGAAGTTGAAGCATATGTTTCATGGAATAAAGGTGTTGAAGTTGAAATTAGTCAAGGTCAAATCGCAAAATCCTCAATAACGATAGATCAAGGCATAGGTGTAAGAGTTATAATTGATAAAAGAATAGGCTTTGCTTTCACAAATAGCTTCGATGAGAAAACCGTTAAGGAAGTCGCCTTGAAGGCTGTTAAGTCGGCGAAGGCAAATAAACCTGACGAAGATTGGAAAGAATTTCCATCCCCAAAACCAACACCGACGGTAGAAGATGTGTTTGATAGGAAAATTGTAGAAATGGACGTTGAAGATGTTGTAAAAATTGCTTTAAGAATGTTAGATGCAGCTATCAGCTACGATAAACGTGTAATTCCCTTCACTGGTTCCTCCTTTACAACATATGTTAAAGAAGCTATTGCAAACAGCCAAGGTATTGAGGAATACGATGAAGGAACTGCAATAGTTTCATACTTAGCCTCAATTGCTAGAGATCCTCCACACGTCTCTCCATATTGCGCAGAGTTTGACGCGAACAGAATACTTAAAATTGACCCTGAATGGGTTGGAAAAGAGGCTGCAAGACTAGCAATAGAATCTCTTAAGGGAGAAAAAGTAGAAAAAGGGGAGTACCCGGTCATATTTGCGCAAGACGCGTTGTTAAGCTTATGGACATACACTTTGGTTCCAGCTGTTAGATCCGACTATGTTCAAAGAGACAGGTCAGCTCTAAAAGGAAAAATAGGTCAAGAAGTAGCATCAGAACTCCTAACAATCATAGATGATGGAATTTATAAAGGAGGACTAAAAACATCGAAATTTGATGGAGAAGGTGTTCCAAGACAGAAAACACCAATAATAGAGAAAGGGGTTCTTAAAGAATATCTCTACAATAATTATACTGCTAGGAAGGAAGATAGGGAAAGTACAGGTAATGCAGATAGATCGGAAAGCTATGGCGTAGTTCGCAGTCCCTATGCTATAATTCCAACAATAGCTCCAAGCAACTTCTTCGTTAAACCAGGAACAACTAGTCCTGAAGAGATGATTAATGAAATTAAAAGGGGATTTTTCGTCAAGGATGTGCAGGGGGCTCACTCAAGTAATCCTGAAAGCGGCGAAATAAGTGTTGTTGCTACACCATGTTGGAAGATTGAAAACGGAGAGATAACATGTGCAGCGAAGAGCGCGATGATTGCAGGAAACATATATGACATGATTAAAAACATTGCAGTGGTTGCAAACAACATAAGGAAGTATGACTTCCTAATTTCACCTTGGATAAGGATTAACAACGTAAAAATAGTGACGAAGTAAGCTTTCTGACATTACTTATGACAATCCACAAATTAATGATACTAACGATATCTTATGTTGAAATTTGAAAACTCGAAATTTGGAACATAAATCGATGTTAGTGTAGATAGGCTGACCATCAAAACAATTACGCTGGATAATAAGTGGAAAGTAAGGTTTTATAAAGTTAAATAACATTTTATTATTAGGAAATTGCAAGGATCGCAACCGAGATTTTGGTGAGAAATTTGAGCAAAGAACTGAAACAACAAATTTTTAAACTACTTAGAGAAGACGAGGAATTCAGATATAGTGTAGCAGGCCTAATAGGCTTAGACGAAATTCTAAAAAGACTAGATAGAAACGAAAGACAACTAATTAAGCTTAGGGAGGACATGTTGAAAGGCTTTGAGAGGCATGATGCGATCTTGGAGAAGCATAGCGCTGAGATCGCTAGGCTTAGGGAGGACATGTTGAAAGGCTTTGAGAGGCATGATGCGATCTTGGAGAAGCATAGCGCTGAGATCGCTAGGCTTAGGGAGGACATGTTGAAAGGCTTCGAGCTGATACGGAGACATATAGATGCCTTAGGTGCTAGATGGGGCATAATGAGCGAAAAAGCCTTTAGAGAAGGCTTAAAAGGTTTATTAAAAGAAGAATTAGGGCTGGAAGTTGAGAAATGGATTTATCGTGATGAAAAAGGTATTGTTTACGGCTATCCAAGCATAGTTGATATAGATGTAGCAATACATGATGGAAAAGTAATTTTAATTGAGATCGCTTCACATGTTAGACGGTCGGATGTAATTACATTCAAAAGGAAAGCGGATCTTTATGAAAAAGTAACTGGAAAAAGACCGGAGAGACTACTAATAGTTACGCCTTACGCCGAGGAAAAAGCGAGAAGGGCTTGCGCAAAACTTGGAATAGAACTTTACACAAAAGTATAATCTTTAAACTTTAAAGATTCGGATAAGGAGTTCTTCCCCGTTAAAATAAAATAATTGTAATTTAAAAAGTTTTATTTTCTCTTATTTTCTCTACTGCTTCTTCCATTCTTACCAGCGCTTCCTTAAGCTCTTCACGTGAGGTAGCATAGCTAATTCTTACATAATACTCTCCACTCGGTCCAAATTCATCTCCTGGTACTACAGCAACCTTTGCTTTCTTTAACAAGTACTCTGCAAAAACTTTTCCATTCATTCCAAAAGATTTAATATTTGGAAACACGTAGAATGCTCCCTTCGGCTCCACAACCCTGAATCCTTCAATACGCTTCAAACCACTAACAATAATCTTTCTTCTGGCATCAAACTCCGCTATCATCTCCCTAACCGCATCCTGAGGCCCTCTAAGCGCAGCTATAGCTGCTATTTGCGCAGGGCTATTAGCGTTTGCTGTTACATATTGATGTACCCTTAACACTGGAAGAAGTAGTTCCTTATCGGTGATAATATAAGCTATTCTGAAACCCGTTGCTGCATAGGTTTTAGAAAGAGCATTCACAATAATTGTTTTTTCTCGCGGCGCTATCTCGGCAAGACAAACATGTTTATGTCCATCATAAACAAATTCCTCGTAGACCTCATCGCTAACCAATATTATATCGTGATCTTCAACAATTTCACAGACAGCCTTAAGCTCACTTCTACTCATTACGCTACCAGTAGGGTTGCTTGGAAAATTAATAATCATCATCTTTGTTTTGGGTGTTATTCTCTCTGCAACATCGTTTGGGTCGATTTTGAACCCGTTCTCCTCCTTAAGAGGAACGTATACAGGTTTTCCGCGAGCAAGATAAACGTCTCTATCATAGTATAGGAACCCAGGGTCTGGAACAAGTACTTCGTCTCCAGAGTCTATAAATGCTTGTATAATATCATATAGTGCTTCGCTTCCACCCGCAGTAACACAAATTTCTGTCTCAGGGTCATACGTTAATCCGTATTTCTCCTCGTATCTTTCTGCAATAGCTTTTCTCAATTCTAAGTATCCTGCATTTGGGCTATAGCCACAGTAACCTTCGTCTAAAGCTTTTTTGTAAGCTTCAATAACGTGTGGCGGTGGTTTAAAATCTGGTTGCCCAATTCCGAGACTTATAACATCAGGTAAGCCTTGAGCTAAATCAAACATTTTTCTAATTCCAGAAGGCCTAACCATGCAAAGTCTTTCCGAGGTTTTTACCATTTAAAATCCTCCGTTTGCGTTACAATATAGTCAAATGTAAAATTTTAATTTTTTGGAAACATTTTCCCTATTTTCCCGTTAAAAAATAGAAGAATGTATAAAATTAGGTTTACTGAAAGTAATGTAAAATTGATATTTATTGAAAGCGGAAACCACAAGATGTTTACATATGTGAACTTAACCTAGTGAAGACAGGTAGATATTTCAGTCTTGCGGACAATGGAAAGTTGTGTGCGTGGTGTTCGCGACTAATTTGCTTTGAATTCAACCTTCATAACGCTTAAATCATAGATATGAAATAAGATGTAATTAAGTATCTTGAAAACCTTGTTATGACCAAATTGTTCTTTAAATTAGTTAGGATGTGTAGGAATGTCCCTGTTAAAGAAACTGAAAAAAATGTTTAGTAGAGAAAAGAAGAAGGAGGAAGAAAGGCCTAAAATAGAAAAAGAAGAAGTCATAGAAGTGGTAGAAAAGAAAGAGGAAGAAAAGATAGTAGAGAAGAAAGTAGGTAAGATGGAAGTACCAAAGGAAGAAGTGGTAGAAAGGAAAGTAGTAGTGGAAAAAATCCCGACTTTTAAGGAAAGACTGGTTCAAGTTCTATCTGATGATCCTGTATTAAGTTCTGCATATGATGTTAAGGACGTTAAGATTCAAGTTGTAGCTGGCAGTGAATCTTTCCATATAAAAAGTGTTGGGAAGCTTGGAGCCAAAAGATTAGAACTAATTGAAGGGAGAGTTTCAGAACCAGACATATTTGTCAGAATATCTGAAAGTGCAGCCCTAGAATTGGCTAAAACAAAAAACTACGAAGAATTCATAACCCTTTTAAAGAATTTGATCAAAATTAAATCCCAAAACAAATATGTAAGGGTTAATTGCTTAAAGTCAATCGATGAACTGAGATCTCAAGGTTATCTCAAAGTTGATCTACTAAAAATTTTAGCCCTTGCCTAAAATTTAGCTATAAAACGGAAAACATATAAGTATTTTTTAATTAAATAATCTAAAAGATAGAGGGGACTAGAGTAGATGGCAAATTTCATTTGGCTTATAGTTTCTATAATTGCGGCTTTTGTAACGTGTTCTTTCATAGGTTGGAAAATAGCCAGAAGAGACCCAGATTTAGGTAAAGTCGTCGACGCAATTGTTTCACATTATCTTGATGAAAGAAGATTTCACGTTGATAAGATAGCTGAAATAACAGGCATGAGCGGAGATAAGGTCAGGAGAATATTAAAGAGACTTGAAGCACGAGGCATTGTTAGGGGGAAGGGGAAAACGTATCAGCTAGTAGATCCTCTCGTTTTCCTAACACCAATAGACTTAGAGAGGGCTAGAAGAATAACAAAAGATGACAATATCCTATACGGAGCCTATCAAAATCCATACTTACCAAGACTATATTTTCTAACCATGTATTTGATATTTGCTGCGGATGTAATTTTTGTCTTGCTGGTTTTCTTTAACGTTTTACCAAGTTTAACAAGCTGGTTGGAAAATATTCTGCCAAAAGAAGTTAGTGTAAATGCCTTCCTACTATTTCTCATAGGAATGGGAATAATTTTCGTAGATGCATTAGATAACATAATTAAGGCATGGGCCAGGGAGAAATATAGTGTTGTAGTCGGAGAAAAAAGCGGAATAAGCTATGATAAGTCCCTTGCAGATGAACTAAGCGGCAAAATACGAAGAGGAGCCATAGCAGACGTAGACTTACAGTTTACATTACTTCAAAAACTGCTAAACTACTTCATTAGAGTTCCGATAGGAGATGTCATAGTTAAGGCGAAAGGCCAGGAAGAACCTATCGTGTTTAAGAACATGCCTTATCCAAGAGAATTATTCTATGTCATTCGAAGTATTCAGCTTGGCAGCTTAGGCTGGAGGAAGAGATATGCTCGCACATTGATGATGTGGAGAGCAAGAGCAATGGTGCCCACAGCATAAGGAGGTTGTGATATGAGGGAAGAAGAGTTTCCAATACCTAAAAGACTTGAAGACGCATATAGATTTAAACCTTCAACACAAATACTAATCTACATAGTTCTTCTCGTGATTGGAGCATTAGTCTTATCGATGCTAAAATTAGGTTGGCCACTAACCATTTACATAGTAATTTTCATAGTGTATGCTGCATTGCTTTTCCCGGTAGTGATAAAGATTGAAAACCAATGGAAAATAACATTTTCCCTAGGATTATATGGCGCTGCTATGGCAGCCATAGTTTACTGGACAACAACCCTTCTCGAAAGCTTTGATCTAAGATCAGTCTCACTATACGTATTGTTTCTCCTTATAATGACAGTGGAACTTTTCCACCACTTAGGAGAAGATATAGTATATGAAGAAAGTAAAAAAGTATATGTTGGCGTAGCAGTTCTTTCGGTGATATTTTTCACTTTTCTCTACATGTTTCTCTTAGCATACGACTGGAGAATAACAATTTTCGGAAGCATATTAGCCACTATACTCTTTGCCTATGCAATATTACCTGAAAAACCCATATAACCAAATTCCAGCAGAAACCACTTAACAAATTAAGATTAGAGCAGGCTACGGGAACGTTAGTGTATGGAGTCTCTCCAATTTTCTGCTTTCGCTTTCAACTCCTCTAATTCGTCTCCTGGTACCTTTCCTTCAGCTACAAATGCCCTTACTCTTCTAACCCAGCGATCTATATCAACGAAAATAGGGTGATCTCCACCTATTTTTCGAGCTAATTTATCTTTTAAAGCATTTAAAGCGCTAATAACATCATGCGGAGTTGAGGTAGGTTTTAAAGCTAGGAAGAATTCGTTGAATATTGCTGATATTACGCTTGCAGGGATAGGGATTCTTGCTGGTTTTTTAACCTCTGTTGCTACTTCCTCCACAGGCTTAGCAGGCTCTACGGGCTCAGATGCTGGTGTGGGTTCGGGTGCAACTATCTTTTCTTCCTTCTTTTTAAAATAGTCCTCTATAGCATTGTATGTTTCTTCTAGTTTATCTTCGAGTCTCTTCATTGAGTAAAGTATTTGGTCTAAGACGTCTTTTGTCTCTTTTAATACGTTTATGTCTCCTTTTAGTTTTTCTAGCGTTTCTTTAATTTCATTTATACTTTCGTCAACTTTTTTGACCATAGGCAGTATTTCTTCAAAGGGAAGTTTCTCTTCTTTCTCTTCAGCCATGTTTCTTCCTCCAACTAAACTTATTTCGATAATGTTTTATATAATATTTGCGCTAGTAGTAGCAACTAATACTACATATAAATTATCTTAAATAAATTCTTTGCAACCAATAATATTATGAGGGAGGTTCGTGGACAAAGAAGCAAAAGAACTCACAGACTTCATCGGAGCAATAGGACACCCAATTAGAAGAAGAATTATCAGAATACTTCATGAAAACATGGAAGCATCATACTCAGATCTCCTCTCAATGCTAAATATTGAAACCGGAAAACTTAACTTCCACCTAAGAAAACTGCAACCACTGCTGGAGCAAACGCAAAGCGGAAAATACAAATTGTCAGAAAGAGGAAAATTCGCATACACGGTCATATCCCTACTGGAAAAAAGGCTTGGAGGAGAATCTGTCCCACTAAAAGTTCCCCAAGCTTCCTTCATTAAAAGATTTATTGCATGGCTTCTAGACGTACTAATTATATATGCGGCTTCTTTCGGTTCTCTTAACCTTCAACTTGTCGACTTCGAGCCATTTCCTTGGTTTAGCTTTCATGTAACATTGCCTTATATTTCAGTTCAAATACTTCGCTACACTTTCCTTCTAGGAGCTCAACCCTTCTCAGAAATCGATACATTTCTAAGAATATATTTAGCTTCAATCTTATGGGCCTACTGGACAATAACTGAAGGCTATAAAGGCCAAAGCCTCGGTAAAATACTCATGCGTATAAGAGTTGTAAAAAGTGATGGAAGAAGACTTCCACTGCAAGATAGCGCTGTCAGAAGTATAGGAAAAGCTTTTCTCCTCCCACTAGATGTGATTGTAGGCTTAATATTTTATAGAAGGAAAAGAGTTCTTAGATTTACAGACCACTATACAGACACGATTGTGGTGGAAGTTTAAGGTTCTTTAAGAATTTTTAGCTCGTTTTCCATAAAAAGACAATTATTCTTTTCAAACATTTTTAAATATAACGAGTAGTAATAACCACTTGTAGTATCAAAAATAACAAATTGGTGAAAAACATGAAAACGAGCTTAAAAGCAATAATAGCTATGGCAATGCTCGCAATACTATTACTAACAATCGTAACACCGCTACAAGCAATAAGTATAAACATAAAAACAGAATATCAAGGAAGCACAATAGAAAAACCGTTAATCTACGAAGAAACCAAGGTAATAGCAGGGAGAGAAGAAGCAGCAGTAATAACCCATGCATACGTTGGAGGCAAAGTCACCTTTAACACAATTGATGTAAGTAACAACGCGTTTGACGACTTATTAAACCTTATTGTAATTGTAGAAAAAGGCAAATGGAGCCGAGAATACTGGCCCTACCCACTATGGCCATGGCCTGAGGGACTAACAATAGTAATCCAATATAGGGGAATAACAATAGATGAGGCGTTGGGCAGAGGAGAAATAGTTGTTGACATGGTTAAGCAAGAACTTAACGTTGAAGCAGAGGCACAACTATTCCACTTCCAAGCTAGAGGCGACGTTTACACGCTCGTATATATTGCAAGTGAAGTAAACTTTGAATCAACAGTGGACAAATGGGTATCATTACTACCAGTGGATGTTGAAAACACCTTAATTAATGTAGATAATATTAAGGAGTCTAATCTCACTTCGGTGGTCTTCGCAATACTGGAAGACACAAGAGAAGGAGGCTTTATTACATGGATGGCAACAATCTACATAAATCCAAATGCAATCACCATTGAAAACGGAGAATATACATTATCGGTGAACACTGCGGTAGGGCATGAGGGACGAATCTATCCAGCACCAGATGTAAGACATAGCAAGGTGTTTGTACGTATACCATACGTAGGCAATGTAACATACTTTGATCCACCACCAGACAACCTGTTCCCGGATATGACAGGTAGATTCAACTACATATTAAAACCAGAGGACTGGCCGGTAAAAAACACAGGAACAGAAGACATAGTAATCAAGTACAACTTCAACTACACACCAGAATGGAAATTCCCAATTCTAAGAGCAACATTTTACACAGAGCCATATAACCCAGTAATAGACATAATTAACGGATCGGAAATAACATTCTGGGTTGAAATAGAAAACGTAGGAGAAAAAACAGCGGAAGACATCATAGTAAGAATGCCAGTGGAATATAAACTAAAAATGGGCATGCCAATTATGGACAAGAAAATATTCAGACCCCTAGATGAATGGCTCAATAGCAGAGGCACCTGGGAAGTATGCGTGGATGGTGAATGGATAACATGGAATTGGACCATCGAAGAATGGATGAAAGACTTCTGGGTTAATGCAACCGCAGAAATAATAGAAGCGGTCTGGTTGGATGGAACATCAGTACCATTAAACATGACAAAAGATGTTGAAGAAGAAATTGTTGAAAGAGAGGAAGAGGGAGAAACAGAGCGTCTTTTAACATGGAGCATACATATCGACAAGCTAAAACCAAATGAAACAATCAAAGTAGGATATACAATAAAAATCGATAGTATAGAAGACGCGGTGAATAGAGCGGTTTTAGACATACCAGATGAATACGAAGGATGTCTTGTACAAGGACCAGGTGGTATTGTTTTAAGTCTAGTCGAAGATGAATTAAAGCAATTCATTGTAGAAAACTATACCAAGGAGGCTGCTTCAAACATACAGCAGTTCTTAGACACTGCTGCTGAAACAGATCCGGAGGCATTTCACTTCGGCATAGAGTTTGGTCCGATGGTAATCTTCCACGACAAAGTAGGTCATGAATACTTTGTAATGGCAAACGGATATGTAACACAATTTAACGATGAGGAACCTGTAATAATTCCGGTAGTGACACTAGAAGACTATTCCCTTCTAATCGGGCAAACAACCAATGTAACATGCACAATATACAATTATGGCAATGTAAGTGCTACAGATGTTTCAGTAGAGTTTATACATGCAA
>CAYYZD010000013.1:0-15111 GCA_964476035.1 uncultured archaeon | reverse complement strand
TTAAGATTATTAGAAAAAGTTCTACAGCTGGTGAAGTCGTCATTTATAGATATGTTATTGATAAATAATTGGAGGTCACTTAATGGAGAGACTTTTAATTCATGACAGATGGGTTATTATGAAAGCTTTCTTTGAGGAAAAAGGTCTAGTTAGGCAACACTTAGACTCCTATAATGACTTCATCGAAAGGGGAATACAACAGGTTATTGACGAGGTTGGTAAAATAGAACCTGAAATAGCCGACTTCTATGTTAAATTAGGGAAAATAGAAATTGGTGAACCTATTATTAGAGAGGCAGACGGGTCTACTAGAAAAATTTATCCAATGGAAGCTAGAATACGCAACTTGACCTATGCAGCTCCTATATATCTTGAAATGACACCAGTTTATGCTAATGGTAAAGAAGGAAAAACCGAGAAAATTTACATTGGTATGATGCCTATTATGTTGAAATCTAAGAAGTGTCCTTTGTCGAAGATGAGCGAGGAGGAACTTATTAAGATCGGTGAGGATCCGAAAGATCCCGGTGGCTATTTCATTATTAATGGGTCTGAGCGAGTTTTGGTTACTCAGGAAGATTTGGCACCGAATCGTATTCTTGTTGAAGAAGGTACCAGTGGCAGTGCTGCAACACACGTCGCTAAAGTTTTTTCAACGGCAAAAGGGTTTAGGGCGCCTGTTACATTGGAGAGGCGAAGAGATGGGTCCTTAAGAGTTTCATTCCCATATGTCCCTGGTAAGATACCACTTGCAATTCTTATGAGAGCACTGGGACTAGTAACCGATAAACAGATTTCTGACGCGGTCTCTGATGATCCAGAAATTTTAAGGCAATTGATTCCAACACTTGAGGAAGCTACTCCACTCTATGTAGTCAATAATCCCGAAAAAACAATCGAAAATGCTCTTGACTATATTGGTAAGCGAGTTGCAGTTGGACAAAAACGCGAATACAGAATTACCCGTTCCCAACAGGTATTAGACAGATATCTTCTACCACATATTGGTACGGAACCTGAGGACCGTATAAAGAAGGCCTATTATTTGGGGCAGATGGCTCAGAAGTTACTTGAATTAGTTTTAGATAGGAGAAAACCAGATGACAAAGACCATTATGCCAATAAAAGATTAAAACTCGCCGGCGATTTACTTACAAGCCAATTTAGAGTGGCATTCCATAACCTGTGTAGAGATATAAAGTATCAACTTGAAAGAACAACTGTAAGGGGTAGAAAACCCCATATTAGGACTGCTGTACGCGCCGATGTTATTTCTGAACGGTTAAGACATGCCTTAGCTACTGGTAATTGGACTGGTGGCAAAGCTGGTGTAAGCCAGTTACTTGACCGTACAAATTATATGTCTGCATTAAGTCATCTTAGACGCGTTGTTTCTCCGCTCAGTAGAAGTCAACCACACTTTGAAGCGCGAGACCTTCATCCTACACATTGGGGTAAAATATGCCCAAATGAAACCCCTGAAGGGCCAAACTGCGGTTTAGTTAAAAACCTTGCATTAATGGCGTATATCTCTGTTGGTGTAGATGAAAAAGCCATTGAACGCCTACTTTATGACCTTGAAGTTCAACCAATTGAAGAAGTTAGGGGTAAAGGTAGACAAAAAGGGGCACGCGTTTTTCTCAACGGAAAACTTTTGGGAGTTCACGCTCAACCAAAGATATTGGTAAATAAAATCCGTCAAATGCGTAGAAAGGGAGAGATCAGTTCCGAAGTTAATATTGCCTATTATCCTGATGTAAATGAAATACAAGTAAATTGCGATGCTGGACGTGTTAGGAGACCTTTAATAATTGTGGAAGGTGGAAGACCGAAACTTACAAAGGAACATGTCGAAAAGCTAAGAAATAAGGAATGGACGTTCAGCGACCTTGTTAAAAGAGGTATCATAGAGTATTTAGATGCTGAAGAAGAAGAAAATGCCTACATAGCCCTTAACCCGGAAGATGTGACCCCTGAACATACTCACTTGGAGATAGAACCCTCAACTATCCTTGGAATAACGGCAAGCTTGATACCCTATGCCGAACACAATCAATCTCCAAGAAATTCGTACGAGGCAGGCATGGCAAAGCAAGCGCTTGGACTTTTTGCGGCTAACTTTAGGTATAGAGTCGATACGAGATCTCATATTCTCCACTATCCGCAAATACCTATCGTTAAAACAAGAGCCATGGACGTAATAGGATATGATGAACGTCCTGCTGGACAGAACTTTATTGTTGCTGTTTTATCGTACGAAGGGTATAATATTGAAGATGCTCTAATAATTAATAAAGCTTCTATTGAGAGAGGTTTAGCTAGATCAACTTTCTTTAGATGTTATGAGGCTGAAGAAAGAAAATACCCAGGAGGACAAGAGGACAGATTCGAAATACCAGATAAAAGCGTCAGAGGTTATAGAGCCGTTGAGTATTATAAGAATTTGGCAGAAGATGGAATTATTGAACCTGAAATTGAAGTAAAAGGCGGGGATGTCCTTATAGGTAGGACAAGCCCCCCGAGATTTTTAGAGGAGTATGCCGAATTCGAAGTGACAACACAAATAAGACGAGAAACTTCGGTAAGCACGCGTCATGGAGAAGGAGGCATTGTGGATACGGTTATATTGACGGAAACTGCTGATGGCAGCAGACTTGTTAAAGTTAAAGTTCGAGATGAAAGAATTCCAGAGCTAGGTGACAAGTTCGCATCAAGACATGGACAAAAAGGTGTATTAGGACTTATAGTTCCTCAGGAAGATATGCCATTTACCGAGAGTGGTATTGTTCCCGATTTGATAATTAATCCACATGCTATACCCTCACGTATGACATTAGGACAACTCATAGAGTCCATTGCAGGAAAGGTTGGTGCTTTAGCAGGTAGAAGGATAGATGGCACTCCATTTTCAGGAGAAAAAATTGAAGACCTTGCACAAGAACTCAAAAAGTACGGATTCAAATATAATGGTAGAGAAGTCATGTATGATGGCATAACCGGAAGAAAATATGAGGTTGACATTTTCATTGGCGTAGTTTATTACCAGAAACTTCATCACATGGTAGCTGACAAAATACATGCGAGAGCAAGGGGGCCAGTCCAAATACTTACAAGGCAGCCCACTGAGGGAAGATCTAGGGAAGGCGGCTTAAGATTTGGTGAAATGGAGAGAGATTGTCTTATAGGACATGGCGCAGCAATGTTGCTTAAAGATAGGCTTTTAGAAGGATCAGATAAGACCGATATCATCATTTGTGAGAAATGTGGTTTTATTGCCTACTATGATAGAAACAGAGATAGATATTATTGTCATATTCATGGAGAAGATGGAACATTTTCGAGAGTGTCTGTCTCATATGCATTTAAGCTTCTTCTCCAGGAGTTAATGTCCCTTTGTATAGCTCCTAGACTTATACTTGAGGAAAAGGCATAATGGAGGAAAATAAATGAGTTTATATCGTCCACCTAAAAAAATTGGAGCAATAAAATTTGGATTGCTTTCACCTGAAATGATTAGAAAAATGAGTGTGACAAGGATAATTACTCCAGATACTTATAGTGAAGACGGTTTACCTATTGATTCTGGTTTAATGGATGGAAGGCTTGGAACTATAGAGCCTGGACAAAGATGTAAAACATGTGGAAATAGAATTGGTGAATGTCCTGGACATTTCGGCCATATAGAGCTTGCAAGGCCTGTTATTCATGTAGGATTTGCTAAAACAATTTATAAAATATTAAGAGCTACCTGTAGAAAATGCAGTAGAATATTATTGCCAGAAGAAGAATTAGAAGAATTTAAGAGGAAAATGGATGAATACGAAAAGCGATGGGGAGGTTTAAGCGAGGAAATTTCAGAAGAATTGATAAAAAAGGCATCCAGAGTTTCTAAATGTCCTCATTGTGGCGAAGTACAATTCAAAATTAAATTTGAAAAACCAACAACCTATTATGAAGAAACTAAGGAAGGGCCAAGAAGATTAACCCCCATAGAGATACGAGACAGATTGGAACGTATAACAGATGAAGACGCGAGGCTCTTGGGAATAAGTCCAAAGGATGCAAGACCGGAGTGGATGGTACTAACAGTTTTACCAGTGCCCCCAGTCACAGTTAGACCAAGCATAACCCTAGAGTCTGGAGTTAGATCCGAAGATGATCTAACACATAAATTAGTCGATATAATTAGAATAAATCAAAGATTAAGAGAAAATATAGAAGCAGGCGCCCCTCAACTCATAATTGAGGATTTATGGGAACTTCTACAGTACCATGTGATCACGTATTTTGATAATGAAGTTTCAGGGGTTCCACCGGCGAGACATAGGTCAGGAAGAGCACTAAGAACGCTGAGTCAAAGGTTAAAGGGAAAGGAAGGAAGATTCAGAAGCAATTTGTCTGGTAAACGAGTAGACTTCTCTGCACGTACCGTAATTTCTCCTGATCCAAACCTGAGTATTAACGAAGTCGGGGTTCCAATCGACATAGCAAAAATCTTGACCATACCCGAACGCGTCACTGAATGGAATATAGAAGAACTCAAAGAACTTGTAATTAGAGGACCTGACCAATACCCTGGAGCAAACTATATAATTCGTTTAGACGGAAGAAGAATAGATCTTAGATACGCTAGAGATAGAAGAGCATTGGCCGAATCACTAGAGCCAGGATTTATAGTAGAGCGACACCTAAAAGACGGAGACATCGTGTTATTCAATCGACAACCATCGCTGCATCGTATGTCGATTATGGCGCATGAAGTCCGAGTATTACCATATAGAACCTTCAGGCTTCATCTTTGCGTATGTCCACCATATAATGCAGATTTTGACGGAGATGAAATGAACCTCCACGTACCCCAAAGTGAGGAAGCAAGAGCAGAAGCTAGAGTCTTAATGAGAGTACAAGAACAAGTTCTATCACCAAGATACGGTGGCCCTATCATAGGTGCAATTCAGGACTACATATCCTCAGCCTACTTATTCACAAGAAAGGAGACTCTACTAACAAAGGAAGAAGTTTGCCAACTTCTTAGCGTAGCCGGATACAGGGGCGATCTACCGGAGCCAGCAGTAAAAGAGCCGCAATCCATGTGGACGGGTAAACAGATATTTAGTTTATTTCTCCCCAAGGGACTAAATCTATCCCTCAGAGCAAGCGTATGTAGAAAATGTCCTGGAGGTTGTTTAAAAGAGAAATGTCCCTATGATGCTTACGTAGTAGTAAGAGATGGCAAGCTCATTACTGGAGTAATTGATGAGAAAAGCATAGGTGCGTTTCAACCTGATAGCATTCTTCATAGAATAATAAAGGACTTTGGAACGGATGCCGCAAGAGAGTTCATCGACAAAATAGGAAAACTTTTAATAGAATTTATATCAAGAAGGGGCTTTACCATGGGGCTCGATGAAGTAGAAATACCAAGGGTAGCGGTGATTAGAATTCAGGAAATACTCAAAGAAGCGGAGGAAAAAGTAGATAAACTAATAGAAAGCTACAGAAGAGGGGAACTTCAAAGATTACCTGGAAGAGCACTCGAAGAAACCTTAGAAATGCAAATAATGAAGGTGTTAGCCGAAGCTAGAGACAAAGCAGGAGATATAGCAAGTGAACATCTTGGACTTGAAAATCACGCTGTAATAATGGCAGAAACGGGAGCTAGGGGAAGTACACTTAACTTAGCCCAAATGGCTGCATGTGTTGGTCAGCAATCAGTCCGCGGAGAGCGTATTAAACGTGGATACAGGAACAGAACACTCCCTCACTTTAAAGTGGGAGATTTAAGCGCAAAGGCAAGAGGATTTGTTGCATCAAATTACCGCACAGGGCTTGATCCAATAGAATTTTTCTTCCATGCAATGGGTGGAAGAGAAGGACTTGTAGACACTGCTGTAAGAACTTCTACAAGTGGATACATGCAAAGAAGACTAATTAATGCGCTTCAAGATTTAAAGGTTGAATACGACGGTACAGTAAGAGATGCTGCAAGTAAAATAATTCAATTAGTCTATGGAGAAGATGGAGTAGATCCTGCTAAAAGCGATCATGGAAAGGCAGTCAACATTGATATTATTATTGAAAAGGTTCTAAGCGAGAGTGAATAACTATGACTAAAAATCTTCAAAAGGAAATAGAGAAGAAACTGAAAGAACTGGAAAAGAAAAATGCGCTTCCTCCTCTAATCATTAAACAACTTAGAGAAAAACTATCTCAATTGAAAATTTCAAAGAAACAGTTTGAACGTATAATAGAGGAGGTTATTAAAGCTTATAAACTAGCATTAGTAGAACCTGGAGAAGCTGTAGGTACCGTTGCAGCTCAATCCATTGGAGAGCCAGGTACACAAATGACTCTGAGAACCTTTCACTATGCGGGAGTCGCTGAGCTTAACGTAACCCTAGGATTACCACGTCTAATCGAAATAGTTGATGCTCGACGAAACCCCTCTACACCAATGATGACTATTTATTTAGAGAAGGAATACCGCTATAATGAGGATAAGGCAAGAGAGATAGCACAGAAAATAGAAATGACAAAAATAGAAAACGTAGCAAAAAATGTTGAGATAGACCTCGTAAACAGACGTATACTTATAGTATTAGATCCTGAACTCATGAGGAACAAGGGAGTAAAGGTAGGGGAGATAGCGGAACGACTTAAAAAACTTAAAAAGGGAGAAGTAGTCGTTGAAAATGATGTAATATATGTCGAGAGGAAAACTGAAAAGCTGCCAGAACTCCAAAGATTACTGGAAAAAATAAGAAATCTGCAAATTAAAGGAATTAAGGGAATAACAAGAGTTATCATAAGAAAAATTAAAGAAACAAATGAGTACGTCCTCTATACAGAAGGCTCAAACCTAGCAGAAGTTATAAAGGTGCCAGGGATTGACTTTACAAGAACAAAAACTAACAATATACATGAAATAGCTGAAGTTCTTGGTATTGAGGCAGCAAGGAATATGATAATAGAGGAAGCTATGGGAGTGCTTGAAGAGCAAGGTCTTGATGTTGACATTAGGCATATAATGCTTGTAGCAGATTTAATGACGACTACTGGAGAAGTGAAACAGATAGGAAGACATGGTGTGAGCGGTGAAAAACCAAGTGTTTTTGCAAGAGCTGCTTTTGAGGTTACCGTGAAACATCTCCTAGAAGCAAGTTTAAGAGGGGAACAAGATATATTAAGAGGGGTAGCTGAAAACGTTATAATAGGGCAGGAGATCCCATTAGGAACAGGGTCACTAGAACTACTGATGTATACTTTAAGGCATAAAGAGGAGGAAAGTACGAGTGGTTGATATAGGTAAGGCCATTCGGATGGCCGTAAGAACTGGAAAAGTAATTCTTGGAAGTAAAAGGACAATTCAACTAATTAAGCAGGGTAAAGCTAAACTTGCAATAATTGCATCTAATTGTCCGGATCAAATTAAAAACGATCTTGAATATTACTGTAAACTTTCAAACATTCCCATTTATGTTTACGATGGCACTAGCTGGGATTTGGGAGCGGTTTGTGGAAAACCTTTCATGGTTGCCGTCATGGCAATTATTGAACCAGGCGATTCGGAAATATTAAAACTTACGAAGGGAGAAAGTCATGGCGTCGAGTAAGGTAAAATTAACCACAGAAGAAATTCAATACATAACCTTTTTCGAAGGATTGACTGGAGCCGTAGCTAAAGATTGTATAATAGATGAAAACGCTGATAGAATAATTTTTGTTGTCAAAACAGGGGATTTAGGGTTAGCTATAGGAAAACGAGGGGCAAATGTCAAAAAAATAAGAAAACTCATAGGAAAACCAGTAGATATTGTTGAATATGCTGATACGCCTGAAGAATTAATTAAAAATGCTCTAATGCCAGCTAAAGTTAAATCAGTACACATAACTGAACGAAGAGATGGCAAAAAAATCGCTATAGTGACGGTTGATCCAAAGGATAGGGGGATAGCGATTGGCAAAAACGGTAAAAATGTTGCAAAAGCCAGAATACTTGCGCAAAGACACTTCAATATAGATGACGTTATTATCAGCTAAGCTAACAATAGGATTTTTGGCAAAAAACTTAAATAAGGAGTGTATAATCTAAGCTTCGCAACATTTAACAATTAAATGATCACAGAAAAACACAGAGGTAGAAATAGATGACAGGACTAAAGGCACCGAGAGGAGAATTCGCAGCTAGGAAACTAAAAATGAAAAGACAGAAATTCAGATGGAAGAGTTGGGCCTATAAAAGAAGAATACTTGGATTAAGGATAAAAGCAGACCCATTAGAAGGAGCTCCACAAGCTAGAGGAATAGTACTAGAAAAAGTTGGAATTGAAGCAAGACAACCCCATAGCGCCATTAGAAAATGTGTGAGAGTACAGCTAATCAAAAATGGGAAACAGATTACAGCATTTGTACCTGGTGATGGAGGATTATTATTTATCGAGGAGCATGATGAGGTAATCATAGAGGGAATAGGTGGAAGAAAAGGAAGAAGTTATGGCGACCTACCAGGAGTAAGATGGAAAGTAATTAAAGTCAACGGAGTATCGCTTAAAGCTCTCCTAGAAGGAAAGAAAGAAAAACCGTTACGCTAATAAGTATAAATAATAATATTGTTTAATTATTTAAACAATATCTCAATAGAATTTGATATCATCTATATGTTAAATATTATATTAAAAGTCTCCTAGATAAATTTATATAATCACTTAACTATTTCCCAAAAAACAATAATATTAAAAATTTTAATAATAAACCCTGTTTAGGAGGGAAGACATATGTCCGAAAAACCGCACCTGAACTTAGTAATAATCGGTCACGTAGACCACGGGAAATCCACTCTAATGGGCCACCTCTTATACCTTGCTGGAGCTATAGACGAAAGAACTCTCAAAAAATATGAAGAAGAAGCGAAGAAGATTGGGAAAGAGAGCTTCAAATACGCATGGGTCTTAGATAAATTAAAGGAAGAAAGGGAAAGAGGTCTAACAATCGACTTAGCGTTTTGGAAATTCGAAACCGGCAAATACTACTTTACAATAATTGATGCACCAGGTCATAGGGACTTCATTAAAAATATGATCACTGGTGCCAGCCAAGCAGACGCAGCAATACTCGTAGTATCAGCTAAGAAAGGAGAATTTGAAGCTGGGATAGGACCTGGCGGGCAAACAAGAGAGCATGCCTATCTAGCATTTACATTGGGAGTTAACCAAATAGTTGTAGCCATTAATAAGATGGATGACCCCTCAGTAAATTGGAGTCAGGAAAGATACCAAGAAATAAGAAATGAAGTATCTCAATTGCTAAAAGAAATAGGGTACAAGATAGACAAAATACATTTTGTCCCCGTGTCCGCATGGACAGGGGATAACCTAACAAAGAAAAGTGAAAGAATGCCATGGTATGATGGACCAACCCTAATGGAAGCCCTTGACACCTTCGAAATACCACCCAAACCAATCGACAAACCCCTGAGGATTCCAATACAAGACGTTTATAGCATCACTGGTGTCGGCACAGTCCCGGTTGGAAGAGTCGAAACCGGAGTACTGAAAGTCGGAGATACAGTTGTATTTGAGCCAGCAGGCGTAAAAGGAGAAGTTAAAAGCATAGAAATGCATCATGAACCTCTCCAACAGGCTGTACCAGGTGATAACATAGGATTCAATGTTAAGGGAGTTTCTAAGAAAGACATACGTAGAGGAGATGTTGCAGGCCATCCCGATAAGCCACCAACGGTAGTAAAGGAATTTATTGGTCAAATAATAGTGATTTGGCATCCAACATCCATTGCACCAGGTTATACACCAGTACTGCATGCTCACACGGCTCATATAGCCACCCGATTTGCTGAGTTACTAACAAAGATCGATAGAAGAACAGGCCAAATCGTAGAGGAGAAACCAGCATATCTGAAAAGAGGTGACGCTGCTCTAGTTAAATTTGTACCAACAAGACCTTTCGTAATAGAAAAATATGCAGAACTTCCACAACTTGGAAGATTTGCTATTAGAGACATGGGTAAAACGGTTGCAGTTGGTATCGTGAAAGAAGTGGTACCAGCTAAATAACCCTTTACCTTTTTCTTAGGGTGACATCAAATGCAGAAGGCAAAGATAAGACTCACATCAACTAATGCTCAACAAATTGAAGAGATATGTCAACAAATAAAGAACATAGCTCAAAGAACGGGTGTACATATTTCAGGGCCTATACCACTGCCGACAAAAAAACTAAAGGTTCCTGTACGAAAATCGCCGTGTGGTGAGGGGACTGCAACGTGGGAACATTATATACTAAAATTACATAAAAGACTTGTTATCATCGATGCAGATGAACGAACATTACGTCAAATTATGAGAATAAGGATACCTCCAGAAGTTTTTGTCGAATTAGAGGTAACATAAATTTGTTATTAAAATGGTTTAGCTGTCATTTTTCCGAAGTATGAATTTAAGTTTCGATAAATAATGCAAGTTTTGGTGTATGAGATCAATAAAAGAGCCTAATAGTAATGGTTAATTTTCATAAATTTTTAAGGATATCTTGGGGGCTCTTCACTAATAATAATGTATCTTTAAAGTTTAAAAAATAAATCCAGATATAAATTATGTAAGAAGAAAACTTTACCTAGGTGTCTCAACTATTTGGTCATACGGTACCTTAAACTTCGTGCCGGGGTAGCCAAGTGGACTACAGGCTAAAACCGGTTAGGGCGCGGGCCTTGAGTGCTATGGACGAAGTTTTCCAAGATAGCCCGTGGCCCTCGCGGGCCGCGTGGGTTCGAATCCCACCCCCGGCGCCATTCTAATCTTTAAGCATACTACTTTCATGAAAAACTACTCAGTTTAGTGTATGTTAAAAATTTTAAATGTAACAGAGTTTAAAGGTGATTTCTATGACAGGCGGCTTTGAGTTTTTGGAACATACTGCGGATGTTTACGTAAGAGCGTGGGGAGATACCTTGGAAGAAGCTTTTGAATGGGCAGCAACTGCCATGTTCGATGTCATGACAGATCTAAAGAAAGTAGAGCCAAAGAAAAAATATGAAATATCTGTTAAGGCTGAAGACCTCTATGCATTATTATATGAATGGCTTGAGGAATTACTTTTCATTTTCGGCTCTCAGGGAATCATTTTCTCAAAATTTAAGGTAGATAAGATAACCCTAAGGGAAACCGGAGGATATGCTTTAGTTGGCGAGGCTTGGGGCGAACCCTTTAATATTGAAAGACATGATCAAGGAACGGAGGTAAAGGCTGTAACATATTCCTTAATGGAAATTATCGAAAACAAGGATGCAGGACAATGGGTCATTCAGTTTGTATTAGATATATAACTGTGAACAGATCACCTAAATTTTAAGGTAATCTGATCTATTAGCAATCTTGGCGTCACGCTTCTCCCCTTCCTTTGAAGTCTTATAAGCCCGTTTTTTTGCAAAATAGTAAGATCTTGATAGACATTTTTAATATTTCTGTTCAAGTAACGAGCAAGATTAGATATAGATTCAAATTCTTCTTTTCCTAAAACTATTAAAATTTTTAATCTTTCTTTTGTTAATATTTCCTTTAGAGAATCTAAGCTTTCCTCTTTAACTTCCTCTACTACGTAGTCTAATTCCTCTCCTTCTTCATATGCCCTATATGCATGCAACAACCTCCTCCATTCTAAATATTCTAGTATCTCATCAAGTGAAGCGTTTCCTTTACCTATTTTTTGTCCAAGACTTTCTATATTTTTGTATTTTAACTCGTAATTTTTTATTTTAGTAAGGACTTCGTCTGGTTCCAATCTTCTTAAAAAAAGAACATTTATTTTCATTTAAACCACCAAGCAATACGAATGTATTTGAACTTAAATAATCAGTTGGGAGATGTTGGCCAAGTGTTTTTTAAACATAACCGTTAAGTTCAAAAATATTTTATTTGTGTTTTAGAAGGGTGTTGAGCATTGGAATTTCCGCTAAAAGTGAAACCCTCTATTTCGATTTTTATCCCAACATCGATTCTCGACGAAGTGCCGGATCCTAGGCAGAAAGCGGTTAAAATCGGAACAATAGGTAGAGCTGCAGCCATTTTCCGGGTTGAGGAAATAATTATATACCCCGATAAAAATGGAAAGGAGTATGAAGCAAAATCTAGATATATAGAAAAAATGCTAAAATATTTAGAAACACCTCAATACCTTAGAAAAAGATTATTCAAACTATCAAAGCAACTTAGATATGTAGGCTTATTACCACCTCTCGCTACACCTCATCATCCTCTTAGAAAGAAATTTAATGAATTAAGTAACGGGGAGATAAGAGAGGGCGTTGTGGTTAAAACTTTAAAAGATAAAGCACTCGTCGATGTGGGTGTTGAACAACTACTTTCAGTTTTTTTAAAAAACGTAAAAATTTCACGGGGAGACAGAATTGCAGTAAAAATAATTAGAAAGAATAAAAACATAATAGGTATGCCTATTCCAAAAAATGAAATAGACATTTACTGGGGATTTAAAATCATGACGGTCAAGGAACCGCTCGGATTCTTTTTAAAAAAGTCTTATTACGATTTAGTAATTGCGACATCTCGCTACGGAGAATTAATAACAGATATTTACGAAAACATTGCTAGCGATCTCGCTCGCGTAAATACTGTCGCATTGCTTTTTGGTTCTCCTCGAGAAGGTTTATATGAAATTCTGGAAAGAGAATCAAAAAAACTTTCCGACATAGCTGACTATATCGTTAATATGATTCCAGGTCAAGGTGTACGAACGGTGAGAACCGAAGAAGCTATATATGCTTCCCTATCAATTATAAATTTCCTGCAATTTTTATGTTTTAAGAAAAAGAAAATGTAGCAAGTTCAACAGTAAAATTTTACTGAGTCAGAAAGGGAAAAGTTTAAATTTCATGCTAAGGTGAGATAGGTAGCCTTTTAAGTCCTCAAGATAACTTCATCATCTTACCTAAAATTTAATGTTAAAGGAGGATGGACAATGGGTCATCGAAAGAAACATGCACCAAAAAGAGGATCATTAGCCTATCTACCGCGCAAAAGGGCGGCAAGGCCAATTGGCAGAATTCGCAATTGGCCTGAGTATGTGGAGGAGCCAATAATCTTAGGGTTTGCCGGATATAAGGCAGGAATGACCCATGTGGTGATTATGGATAATGATCCCAATAGTCCGTTCTACGGACATGAGATAGTTAAACCCGTTACGGTGATAGACGCTCCACCAATGGTAGCATGTGCGATTAGAGCCTATGAACAGACTCCGTACGGTCTTAGGGCAGTAGGGGAAGCTTGGATAAGCAACTTAAACAAAGATCTACGCCGAGTTTTTCCTATTCCAAAAAATTACGATACAGATAAAGCATTAGAGAAATTGGAGGATAATCTAGATAAAATAGATGAATTGAGACTCGTAATTCATACTCAGCCAAGAATGGCATCTGGAGTTCCGAAAAAGAAACCTGATGTTATGGAATATAAAATAGGTGGAAAAACTATCGAAGAACAATTTGAATATGCAAAAAGTATATTAGGAAACGAAATAAGAGTTAGAAATGTTCTCAGGGAAGGAAGTTTTGTTGATGTTATAGCCGTCACTAAGGGAAAGGGATTTCAGGGTGTTATAGCAAGGTGGGGTGTTAGAAGAAAGCAGCATAAATCAAGAAAGACAGTCAGAGAGGTTGCAGCAATAGGTTCTTGGCATCCTGCAAGAGTTCGCTATACCGTACCACGAGCCGGACAAATGGGTTACCATCAAAGAACAGAATACAATAAGCTAGTGTTAAAAACCGGAGAAAACGGTCAGGAAATCACACCACTTGGAGGTTTTCCTCGCTACGGCATTGTACGAGGTGATTACGTACTACTTTTGGGATCCTGCCCAGGAACAGTGAAACGTTTAATAAGACTTAGATATGCCATTCGACCACCTAAAGAGGTCGTCAAAGAACTCCCACAAATAATATACATTAGCACTTCCTCTAAACAAGGTAAATAGTAGGAGGAAGACAAATGATTGTCCATGTTTATGACTTGGAAGCCAAACCAATAGGAGAAATGGTATTACCACGCGTGTTCACAACACCATTTAGACCAGATATTATAAGACGAGCAGTATTATCCTCTATTTCAATGCGTATACAACCTTACGGAGTCGACAAAAGAGCTGGTAAACGTACAACAGCGGAGTCTTGGGGACCTGGGTATGGAGTCGCCAGAGTGCCTAGGATTAAAGGAAGACAATATCCTGCGGCGTCACGAGCCGCCTTTGCTCCAATGACTGTCGGAGGTAGAAAAGCTCATCCTCCAGTTCCGGAAAAGAAAATCGGAGAAAAGATAAATAAAAAGGAAAAAAAGTTAGCACTATTTTCAGCTATAGCAGCAACAGCCATCCCAGCGGTCGTTAAAGCACGTGGACATGTGATTGACCAGATACCCGAACTTCCGCTGGTAGTTTCAGATGAACTTCAAGAACTTAAAGAAACTAAAGATACAAGGAAAGTATTTATTATACTTGGAATATGGCCGGATATTCTTAGGGCAAAGAATAAAAAGAGAGTGAGGGCAGGTAAGGGTAAGATGCGTGGAAGAAAGTACAAGAGGGCAAAGGGGCCCTTGATAGTCATAAGCGAGGATGAGGGTATCGTGAAGGCTGCTAGAAACCATCCAGGCGTTGACATTGTTTGCGTAGATTTGCTGAATGTAGAGCTTTTGGCACCAGGAGCATGTCCTGGCAGATTGACCGTTTGGACGAAGTCAGCAGTTGAGCAACTAAATAAACTTTCGTTATAGGGGGATTATTATGGGATTTGATCCTCATAAGGTAATTAAGACTCCAGTAGTTACAGAAGCAACTCTAGAATTAATCGAAAAGGAAAATAAACTTACATTTATTGTTGATCGTAGGGCTAATAAGCCAACCATTAAGAGAGCAGTTGAAGAACTTTTTAAGGTAAAAGTTGATAAGGTGAATACTTTAATTACACCTGATGGGCGTAAAAAAGCATATGTAAAATTAAGTCCGGAATATAGTGCAGCGGATGTTGCAACCAGGCTGGGTATATTCTAATGGAGGCAAATAAATATGGGTAAGAGAATTCTTGTTCAA
>CAYYZD010000012.1:0-15439 GCA_964476035.1 uncultured archaeon | reverse complement strand
CAAAAAGAGCTATATCGAGCCTCTCACCACGCACAGAGCTGTGCTTACTACATGTCACCCCCTATAAATCTTTCTATTACCCTCCAAAAACATCCATCTAATGAATCATAATGTTTTGAAAAGCTCTTTCCATGCAATTTACAACAAATTCTTTTTCATATAATTAGTAGAGGTTTAATTTTAGGCTTAGAAGCTTAACTAACTGAAAAACACTTTATTAGCGTTCTTAAACACGCTGTTAAAAGGAAATTATTAAAATCCATAAAGGTATGATCTTGAGTGATCAAGAATAAGATAAAGTATGGGCAAATGTACATGTGTCATGAGAAGCTCATCCACAGCCTAAGTAAATATTCCTGCTACTAATTCTCCAAATAATACCTCTTTTAACCTTCATAGTTTCTTTTCCTTAACTGGTTGGGTATTTATATGACGCCCCTAGGTACATAAAATGAATCGCATCCAATATCTCATATCGTCGAATTTTATCCGAATTTTAGCTTAAACTGCTAACAAAAGATGTTTATGAAACTTTAGAGCAGCTTTGTTGTTCCAATAGCTTATGTTGCCTTTTGCCGTGGTGAATATATTAAGATAGTCAGTTACCATAACTAAAAACCGTTAATATACGTTCAAGTAAATAGAGTTTTATAGAAAAATGCTTGCATCCTTTCAAGAAGTTTTAAAAAATCTGAGTTTAAAGGAGAGGACTCATTAAATTAGGTTTACCTAAATCTTTAAATAGTTAATCTTATTTTCAATATATGAAAATTGAATTTCAATTTTTGAATATTGAGAGGGACGATCTTGAGTGACAAGGACTTAGGAGAAAAAACTGAAGAATGTCTAGAAATATTATTTAGATTAGAAAAAAACAATAAACGGGTAAAAACAACAGAACTAGCTGAAAAACTAGGCTTTCCACCTTCTTCAATGACAGTACTACTTCAAAGACTTGCTAACATGGGTTTGGTTAACTATGAGCCATATAAAGGCGTCAAACTTACAGATAAAGGAAGAAAGGTAGCAATCAAGATAATTAGGAGACATAGATTATCTGAAAGATTTCTTACAGATATTTTAGGCCTTGACTGGTGTGAAGTACATGAACATGCCTGCAAACTTGAACATGCCATTACAGACAAAATTGAGGAAAAGCTGGACGAGAAGTTAGGTGGACCAACCGTTTGTCCTCACGGTAATCCCATCCCAACACCCAGCGGAAAAATAATTTTTGAGGAGGACGTCCCTCTTTCAGAGCTACAGCCCACAGATGAAGCCATTATCACCAGAATTATAGATGAAAATCCGACTTTGCTTCGTCGACTTATTGCAATTGGAATCTTACCGGGAGTCAAAATTACAGTTAAGGAAAAATCTCCACTTGGAGGGGCACTAGTTCTAAAAATAGGGGATTACGAAGTTGCGGTCGGTTGTGATGTAGCTTCCAAAATATGCGTAAAAACAAGTACTCCGCCCCACAGATATAGGCATCGCGTGCGACGTAGAGCTAAAAAGCACAGTAAAATATAATATCTCTGTAAGAGAGGATGAAAATGTCTTCTTCGGGGCATTTTAGGAGGCCTAAAGAGGGGAGCAACATTGTAAAAATATTGTTGGCAGGTAATCCTAATACTGGTAAATCCGTGTTTTTCAATAGGATTACAGGTATAGGAGTTATTGTTTCAAATTACCCCGGCACTACGGTTGAGCTTATGGAAGGAAGAACCAAATTTAATGGCAGAGAAATTACCGTTATAGATCTGCCCGGCACCTATTCTCTTGGCGCCGGCTCCATGGATGAAAGAGTTGCCAGAGCAGCTATTTTAGAGGAAAAACCGGCCGTCGTTATTAATATCGTAGATGCTGCTAATCTCGAACGAAACCTATACTTGACCCTACAGCTTCTTGAACTCCAAACCCCAGTTGTTGTCGCGCTGAACATGGTCGATGAAGCTAGGAAAAGAGGTATTGAAATAGATCATGAAAAACTTTCCAAACTTCTTGGTGTTCCTGTTATTCCAACCATTGCAACACGAGGTGAAGGTATTAGAAAAGTAGTAGACACAGCGCTAAAAGTTTTTGATAGAAAGCTAATAATTCATCCTATGAAGGTGCAATACGGGCGGGATATTGAAGCAATCATTCAGAAACTTGAAAAGATCGTGGAAGAGCGTTTAAAAACATTTCCAAGGAACATGAGATCCAGAGCTGTTTCAATCCTTCTTTTAGAGGGAGATCCTGAAATTGTAGAAGAAATAAGGAAAATAGATGAAGAGGTTGCGAGGATTGCTAGGGATTTTGCTAGGAAAATTGAAGAATTTCATGGCGAACCCGCCAGTCTAAGAATTGCTAAAGAAAGATACGGTGTTGCCCACAGTATAGCTAAAGCAGTAACAACTAGGTATGAAAAGAAAGTTTTACTTAGGGACAAGCTTGATATCTTAACTACTAACATATACACTGGTTTCCCTATAATGATTGGTGTGTGGATAAGTTTATTTGCTCTTCTACTATATGGCGGGAGCTTTTTGGAAGAACTAATAGTTTTTGGATGGGAAAGCTACATTGCTCCACTTATCGAAAAAGAGCTTTCCTACATTATTCCTAATACTTTCATCTATCATGTTGTTAGTAGAGGTTTAATTTTAGGCTTAGAAGCAGGATTAGCTGTCGTTGTGCCATATGTAACCCTTTTTTACATTGCTTTAGCTATTCTTGAGGATACAGGCTACCTTACACGTATGGCGTACCTTATGGATAACTTTATGCACAAGGTTGGGCTCCATGGAAGAGCTATAATCCCACTCATAGCTGGCTATGGATGCAATGTTCCAGCCATAATGGGTACAAGAGTCTTGGAAACCAGAAGAGAAAGAGTTTTAGCAGCTTTTCTCATAACCTTAATCCCCTGCTCCGCTAGAACTGTGGTTATACTAGGCCTAATAGGTCAATACATAGGTCTACTTGCTGTTCTCTCTATCTACGCATTAAATCTAGGCATTGTAGCTATTTCAGGTCTATTTTTAAACCGCATTATAAAGGGCGAAATCGTGGGATTAGTTATGGAGCTCCCACCTTATCGCATCCCGCATCCAGTACCTGTTTTAAAGAAAACTTGGATCAGGTTTAGAGAATTTGTATACATAGCTTTCCCGCTGCTCATTCTAGGTAGCTTAATCCTCAGCTCTCTCGAATATTCCGGCGCTCTTCAACCCATTGCTTCTTTAATGAGTCCAATAGTTGTGGGAGTACTTGGGCTTCCAGCTCTAACAGGAATAACACTGTTTTTCGGCGTTCTTAGGAAGGAAATGACACTAGAAATGCTCATAGTTATATTTGGAACCACAGACTTTTTAGCAATAATGAATATAACTCAAATGATCGTCTTCACAATAGTAGTTACACTTTACTTCCCATGTATCGCAACCTTTGCAGTCTTAGGTAAAGAACTAGGATGGAAAACAGCCACCCTAATAGCGATATCAACAATTATTCTAGCAATAGCTATTGGAGGTATAACCAATCTTATACTTACACACTTCTAAACCATTAGACAGCATCATTTGGAAAGAGTATTGCCATCTGTTCAAAAATAAACTCATTTTATGCAAAGTGCTGGTGGTGTATTATTGTTGAGAGAAAAAAGGTATCAGTGCCCTCTCTGTGGCTTCAAATTTACCGAAAAATCAGCAAAGGCCTGCATAACTTGTCCACTAGCAATGAAATGCAGCCTAATAAGGTGCCCTAACTGTGGATATGAATTCCCCAAAATTTAACTTAGCCTAAAATCGTATATAACAAGCTTCCACTGATATCTCAGCTATAAAACTTTGTCATTTAAAATTCAGTGAAGCTTTGAGGTGGTTAAAATGGCCTTCTCTAAGAACTTTGCCTTGTATCGTGATAGGAAACTTGCAGAAAAAGTTGCAGAAAAAATAAAAGAAATCGCAGATGAAGAAGAGTTCAAATTTATGCATGTTTGCGGAACACATGAAGATACAATTTCACGTTTTGGACTTAGATCAATACTACCCCAAAATGTTAAAGTTATTGCTGGTCCTGGCTGCCCTGTATGCGTTACCCCACCTGAAGTCATCTCTGCCGCAATCGAGCTTTCTAAGCTCAATGATGTTATTCTAGCAACTTACGGAGACATGGCACACGTTCCAAGTCCAAAGGGATCTCTTGTCCAAGCTAGGGCGGAAGGCGGAGATGTCCACATAGTTTACAGCATCACGGATACCGTTAAACTGGCCAATAAAAGAAAAGATAAACAAATTATCCATTTTGCAATAGGTTTTGAAACAACCGCCCCCTCAACCGCAGCAACTCTTCTCAATAATCCCCCAGAAAACTTCACCGTGCTAACTTACCACTTGCTAATTCCACCCGCTATAGACTTTCTATTAAGTCTCGGAGAAGTTAAGTTAGACGGATTTATTCTTCCAGGTCACGTTTCCACAATCATCGGTTCAAACGCTTACAAACATATTTCGAAAAGATGGAATATTCCCCAAGTTGTTGCGGGATTTGAACCATTAGATGTCCTTGTTGGAATCTATATGTTATTGAAACAGATAAGAGAAGGTAGAGCTGAAGTTGAAAACGAATATGTTCGAGCTGTTAGACCTGAAGGTAATGTTAAAGCTAAAGAAATGATGAAGAAAGTTTTCGACATAGTTGATGCAAGGTGGAGGGGCATAGGCGTTATACCTCAATCAGGGTTTAAACTTAAGGAAGAATTCGAAGAATTTGATGCCAGTAAAAGATTTGAAATTACATTTGAAGAATTTAAACAAGATTTACATCCAGGCTGCAAATGCGGAGAAATCCTTCGAGGCTTAGCACAACCCGAAGACTGTCCACTATTCGCTAAAGTATGTACACCATTACATCCAATAGGCCCGTGCATGGTTAGTAGAGAAGGCACATGCGCAATAATCTATAAATACTCCCGACCCAAAAAATAAAATAGTCCTACTAAGACCATGCTTATATATTAAAATTTTTTAAGGCGAAAGAAACTTTTCATTTACGGATTTGTGGTAAAAGAGAAGTTTTAAGTAGTTATTAACCTAAAAACAATACGGGCCCGTAGCCTAGTAGGATATGGCGCCGGCCTTCGGATAATTACATTTGTTAGAAGAGAGCCGGAGGTCCCGGGTTCGAATCCCGGCGGGCCCACCACGCCATTAAGATTGACCGGAGTAACTTATTTTGTTTTTATTTAATTCCACCTATGTAAACATCTTTGATTAATAAATTATTAGTAGCAATTTAATATTTCGTAAGAATGTGAATTAATTCATTAAATAGAGTTAAGATAAGCATATAAAGGTAACCTGTGTTTTCTGTTTCTGAAAGTACTTACTAATGGAGGACGTAAATTGGTCAGCGTCAAGATAGCTGACATTATTTCCCATGCATTTTCAGCGCCACTTTTCGCTATATATTCTCTCCTTATAATTTATATTGCTGATAGCTCAGCATATAATCCTTTGCCTGCATATCTAGCAATTTTAATCGGTGTAATTTTCTTAACCATATTACCTGTTGCACCTCTTGTCTTGGATGTAATTAAGGGTGATATCGATGTATTCGTTTCAGATAGGAAGAGAAGGCCGAAATTCTATCTGTATGCTCTTTTAAGTTACCTTGTAGGGGCATTTATCTCGCATATTTTAAAAGTAAAGATTCTAACCATAATTCATCTCGCTTATTTCTTTGTCACGTTATCAGTATTGTTAATAACATTTAAAACAAAAATTAGCGCCCACACTTCGGGGATAGCTGGACCAGTAACCTACATGGTGTTTTTCCTAGGTTTAACGTACGTGTTCCTATACCTAATAATTATACCAGTTGCATGGGCAAGAATTAAACTTAAGGCTCACACCCTGCAGCAAACAGTCCTAGGAACAGTTGTAGCTATAATGGTTGCTTTTCTAACATGCTTTATAATGTATGATGCTCTGTCATACCAATAGAAATGAAAATACCTAATTAAATTCTAAAATAATCCATAAACATTCCACTTCCATGAATACAAATAGGAAACAAGAATATTAGAGGTCGTTAAATTGAAGACTAATATAGTAATTGTTGGTAGCGGGGTCGTGGGATTAACTACAGCATATAACCTCGCAAAGCTCGGAGAAAATAATGTGACAGTTATAGAACAAAAATATATTGCTTACGGCTCTAGCACGAGAAATGCTGGACACTTTAGAGTACATTTTTGGGCCCCCGAAAATACTCGTTTCGCGATTGAAGCTCGAAAAAGGCTCTTAGACTTTGCTTCCAAAATCAGGTGGAACGCGGAAATCGATTTAGGTGGATATTTATGGCTCCTATATAAGGAAGAACAAGTTAGAGCCTATAAAAGAAGCAACATGGAAATCTGGAGCAAATTTAATGTTAGCGGCAAAATCCTAACACCAGAAGAAATTTCCGAACGATTCCCATACATTAACCTAGAGGGAGTGATTGCTGGTTTTTACGGGCCACAAGATGGTAAAATGAACCCTAATGCCATTGTTTTCGGATATTATGAAGAAGCCAAAAAAATGGGAGTCAAGTTCCTACCTTACACAAAAGCCGAAAAAATAATAGTCGATAATAATAAAGTTAAGGGAGTCCAAACAAGTAAAGGTGTTATTGAAAGCAATAAGGTTCTAGTTTCTGCTGGAGGTTGGAGTGCAGAACTTCTAAAAGGTATCGGGATAAATCTTCCAATTGAAGTTGAAAGAAAGGAAATAGGCGTGACTGAGCCCATAAACTATTTCATAAAACCTTTCGTTGTAAGTTTAAAAAGCGGAGTATATGTTGGACAAATGGTAAGAGGAGAGGTTTTAGGAAGCATAGATTACCCCATCATTAAAGGGGTTAAGCCTCTCGATACAACACTTGACTGGATCCATAAATGGTCTAAAAACGCCGTTGAAATCATACCTCCGATCAAACATTTAATGTTCCTAAGAACATGGTCAGGTTATTACGTTGTAACTCCAGATCACAGTCACATTTTAGGCAGAGATCCTGAATGGCCGGAAAACCTTTATGTTGCAGCAGGATTTAGTGGGCACGGTTTTATGATGGCCCCCTTTGCTGGCGAAGTTATGGCAAAAAACATTTTATACGATAAAATAAACGAACTCATGAAACCATATTTACTGTCAAGATTCAAGGAAGAAAAATTAATTCACGAGACCATGGTCATAGGGTAACATGCAATTGTCCTTACAACGAGGAAATTTAGAATTGTAACATGGTAGGCCACGCTGGTTAGTCTTTCTCTTTGGTTTTAGCGAAGAGAACTACCGGAACAGGTCTTATTGGTGGACGAACTCTTGGAAGATCTATTTCATCCACCGATTTTCCAGTTTTCCTAGATATTATTGATAATACAAGCCTTATACATGTTCTGCCTTGGCATGCCCCTGTTCCGCATCTAAGTATACGCTTAATTTCCTCTAATGTAGTATATCCTTCATCGATAACTTTCTCAACTTCCTCCAAAGTTACATCTTCACATCTACAAATTATAGTATTTTTCTTATCCAGTTCCTTATCATTCATTTAATTTTCCTCCCAATATTTCTTACGACCATTGCTAAATCTTTCCTCACTGAGATGGTTACCACAGTCGTCTTATCCTCCATTCTCCTCACAGAAATTACTCGAGCTTCTCCTACTGGCTTGCCCTCACGATCTAGTGCCTCAAAGATTTCTCCCTTCTTCGGTATTGGTAAAAATTCATAGGGAATCGTTACCGAAGCTTCATCATCGCTATATTTGAAATTGACAACGAAGATGGCTAGTCCTGGGCAGACTGCTACACATTCACCACAACCTGTGCACTTATCATAATCCACCTCTGGTGGATCAATGAGAGAAGGCTTTTTAATCGCGCCAAATCTGCAAATATGAGCACATGGATCGCATGGAATCTTTTGAATACATTCAATGATCACAACGGGACCTTTTTCAAGTCTTTCCTTGGGAGGCAAGCGATCTTTTAAGTCTTCAAGAGTTAATACTCCTGTTGCCTCATAACTGTTCACTTCAGCTCCCTCCACATCTTCCAAACCTTTTCTTTGCCCCTTAAAACTTTTTCACTAAAAGGGCTCTTTCTTAACTCATCCAAATGTTTAAAGGCTTCTCCTCTAAGCTTTTCAGCTTTGCTTCTTTCTTTCCCAAACTCTATTGCTACGTTTGCTCCCGTTATTCTCCCCTCCATCATAGCTGTGCTTGCTTCCTCTATACCTGAAACATCACCAGCAAGGTACATGCCATCAATAGTTGTCTCCAAATCTTCATTATGTATTGCTACTGGGCCGCCAAGTTCTGGTATATATGCTTTTTCACAACCAGCTTGAAACAAAAGTTCCGAAGAGGGTGTTAACCCAACAGCTAAACATATTAAATCCACTTCAATCTCTTGTTCTGTTCCCTCTATAGGTTGCCATTTTTCATCCAACTCCACAATTATTGCTCCCTCAACATGATCTTTACCCTTGGCAGCGCTAATTGAATGTCTTGTCAATATGGGGACTCCAAGTCTTCTAAGCTTCGATGCATGAACTAGGTAGCCTCCTATTTTAGGCATCGCTTCAACAACCATCTTAACATTTACACCAGCTTGAACAAGCTGGTAGCCAACTATTAAACCAACATTACCAGCACCAACAATTAAAGCATCATTACCAGGTCTTACACCATAAACATTCATAAGTGTCTGAACTCCCCCAGCACCATAAACCCCAGGTAAATCATTATTAGGAAATGGCAACATAATTTCTTGAGCTCCAGTAGCAACTATGATGTTACGAGTAGTTGCTTCGATAAGTTTACGATTATTTTGAACAACAGCCAATGTAGGCTTCTTATTTCCATAGTATCCTACAACACTAGCATTAAGAACCCACTTCACATCAGACTTTTTTAGTTCCCTAAGGAGGATTTTGGCAATTTCAACACCTCTAACACCGGCATAGTTATCCTTGGAACCAAAAAACTTATGCGTTTGCTTAATTAATTGCCCTCCAGCCCTAGGATTCTCATCTACAAGGTATACATCAACACCTAGATTAGCAGCCGTAATTGCTGCCGATAAACCTGCAGGACCTCCACCAATAATTATAAGGTCTGTGTCCAATTTTTCTTCTTCAACCTCCATTTCGGTCATATCGGTTGTAGGAGGTTCCCCGCGTCCTTTTTCGTATTCGATTTTCATTCCATCCTTAACAAGGGTTACGCAAGTTCTAACATGTGGTATTCCGTCTACACGCATTAGACAAGAGGAACATTTCCCTATACCACAGAAAAATCCCCTTGGCCTATGATATTTAACGCTCCTAGAGTATATTTTTATTCCAGAAGCATAAAGTGCTGCCGCTATCGTCTCTCCTTTATACGCTTTAATTTTCTTGCCATCAAGGTAAATATACACTGGTTTCTCGCGTTTAAACTCTAATATCGGATGTTTCCATATCCTTAAATCCATGGTAGCTTCCATCCTAAAACTAATTGAACAAGGAATACTTTAGAGTGGTTGTCGTTTAAAGATTTGGTTACTGAAATGTGCATTGCAGTAACCAACTTACAGCATTGCCACAGGGATTTATACACAAAGAAAGTAATACTATTAGATATGAATTATTTGATTTTCTACAGCTCAAACAGTATCCAATTACTATAAAATGTTAATCTTCTAATGGTTTCACTTATTTCAAATAAATCAGAAATTTTAAATATTAATTTACAGTAATTCTAAAAGTCCTAATTGATCAAATATTATTAAATGTCATAATAATTTCCCTTTAAGGCAGTAATTTTAGGAGGATTTACTGTGAGAAAGGGAGAGATTGCAATCAAAGCCAGCCGATATATCGTTCAGATATTCTTCTTTATATTATTCAACATATATCTTTTCGAATTAATTCCTCGTTTCGGGAATTTCCTTTCCACACTTGAACAAATTAACTTAAGAAACTTCCCACTTCCAATAGATTTTGATTCACAGTACGCAAATGTTGCAAATGCTTTCACAGTTATACAACTCATGATCGCAACTCTATGGTTTCCAGCTCTAACCATAGGACTAACAATATTAATTTCCATAGTTTTTGGCCGTGCTGCATGTGGATGGCTATGTCCATTCGGTTTTGTGCAAGACCTTTTAAGAACGCTTCCCGTAAAAAAGATAAGAGTTTCCCATCCTACAAATAAAGGGTTAGCAGAAATAAAATACTATGCACTGCTTTTCACCCTTGTTATAGTTTCTCTTTTTGCATTAGCGAAAATCTACAACATAAGAGATTTATTAAGAGTATTAGGAGATTTCGGCAAAGCACCATACACGACCTTAAGCCCATCCAGTACATTATTTGGATTAATACCAGTAATGATCGTGGAAAGAAGATTCATAGAGCTTGGCGACCACGTATGGGAAATATTCACATTAAACCGCTTATTCTGGCTCAGAATAGGCATTCTAGCATTCGCTATACTCATATCTATATATGTTCCAAGAGCATGGTGCAGATGGTTCTGCCCTATCGGAGCCTTTCAAGCAATATTCAGCAAATAAAGCCTACTCGGTATTGGAAGAAAACCAGCTAAATGTCTCGGAGAAAAATGCAGAATTTGTGAGAAAGCTTGTCCGATGAACATAAGAATCCTTGATGAACCCTGGCAAAAAATCAGAAACAGAGAATGTATTAACTGCTTATTATGCAAAGCAGCTTGCCCAGAAGGCGCCATAAGAATAGTTTTCCCCTAAAGAAAAAATAAGTGTAGATTTTAAACCCCTACTTCCTCAGCAGCCTTATCTAAACCTAGTTCTCTAAGCTTATCCTTAGTTGGAACACCGTCCTTCCAGCCTCTAAGGCTATAATATTCGTCTAACATCTCATTAAGCTTTACAACATATCCCTTCACTGGCCCCTCAGGCATAGGTTCCTCTAATAGCCTCTTTGGTAATGTATCTTCCTCTCTGCCCTTGAAGCCTTCACGAATATTGAAAGCCCTTTCTAAGTTATAGATTCTCTCGCCAATCTTCATAACGTCGTCAGCAGTTAAATTCCAACCAGTAGCCGCGGAAAGCATATCAGCAAATTCTTCCGCACCAAATGCAAAGGTCACGAATTTACAGAGAACAAGGCTGTCACATGTTGCAAAGAGGTCTTGGAACGTTATAACCCACTTAGCCTTACCTTCTGTTGTTAACGGATCGAGCTTTTCAGGTATTCCAAGAATTTCAGCAGCAATCATATATGCCCTTAAATGGCATCCGCCTCTATTTGATGTTGCATATCCTAATCCATGTCCCTGAGCGCCTCTCGGATCATAGGCAGGAAGTTCTTGTCCCTTAACATCCATTGACAACTCTGGCGCTCCATATTTTTCTGCAAGACGTTTAGATCCTTCCGCTAGGTCATCTCCCAGTCCTGATCTGTAAGCAGTTCTCCACGTTAATTCCACAACAGCTTCAACATTTCCAAACTTCAAATCGACACCTCTTGTTTGCTCAGGTTTTATGTAACCCTTCTCATAGAGTTCCATAGCTGTTCCAATTACATGGCCCATCGATATTGTATCGAGTCCAAGTTCGTTACAAAGATAATTAGCCTTAGCAATAGCTTCTAAATTATCCACTCCACACTGCGCCCCAAAAGCCCATATTGTCTCATATTCTGGTCCTTCACCCTCTCCACTATACGGGCTCCATGGTGGAACTTTTGTTACCCTACCACATGCAATTGGGCAACCCCAGCAAGGCTTCTTCTTCACAAGTATGGTTTCAGCCATCGTTTCCCCACTAATTCTAGTAGCGGTTGGGAATACTCCTGTTTGGAAGTTTCTTGTCGGAAATAGTCCCTGCTCATTAATTATATTTACAAGTACGGCAGTGCCATATGCAGGTAGTGACTGACTGGTTACGGCACTTTCCTTTATTTTGTCAAGGGCTCTCCTGGCAGCCTCTCTAAAAGCTTCCTCACTAGTTATAGGTACTCTTTGTGTTCCGCGTACGGCTATTGCTTTAAGTTTCTTACTTCCAAATACTGCACCATGTCCACCTCTACCAGCAGCTCTATGCTTATCATTAATAATACCTGCTATCTTCACTAAGTTCTCGCCAGCTGGACCTATACAAGCCACCTTAATTTTCTCATCTCCAAGTTCCTTGCAAATCATGTCTGTGGTATCATGCGTATCCTTGCCCCAGAGGTGAGAAGCATCCCTTAATTCGGCCTCACCATCATGTATCCAAAGATAGACTGGTTTTTCCGACACACCCTCAATTATGATTCCATCGAACCCTGCAAATTTAAGTTCGGGTCCAAAATAGCCACCACTATGACTATCATGAATTGTTCCTGTAAGCGGGGATTTTGTGACAGAACACCATCTGCCACTTGATGGTGCAGCGGTTCCAGTTAACGGACCCGTGAGTATCACTATTTTATTTTCAGGGGATAGCGGGTCAACGCCGGGTTTTAATTCATCATACAGTATTTTAACACCTAGTCCTCTTCCGCCTATGAACATTTTAAGAACTTCGTCGCTTATTTTTTCTTCCTTTATTGTTCCATCCGTTAAATTAACTCTCAAAAACTTACCCATATATCCGCCTGGCATTTTTCTCCCCTTTTAACAAGTGCTTCTGTTATTCTCCAATAATCTTAGTTTAAAATATTTTATATAGGTTTCTGGGGAAGCTGTTATGTTTAAATATTCATATCGGTTCTTCCTTACTGTTAAGCATCTTCATATTTGTAACTTGTCTGCATGTGCGTATCTATCCCGAGCAAAACAAAAACATTCAAATATCTATTTCATCCGAGAATTAACACTAACTTATTGGTGATACACATGAATGATGATACTGTTCTCCATGATATCACCTTTGTTGATCGTAGTTATAATTACGTTTCCTATTTAAAGAGAGACGGAACACTAAGAATACCCCCTCAATTCCTCTCCCACCTGAACATCTCGGAAAAATTTCCAGTAATGGTTGAAGCATTTAGAGATTGCCTATTAATCTGCCCACTAGAAAAAATGAAACTTAACTCCATTTACCTCGAGATCACCAGCAAATGTAATTTAAATTGCATAATGTGCATACGTAGAGCTTGGAGAGATGAAATCGGTGATATGGATTTTAAACTTCTAAAGAAAATTATCCATGAGGCAAAGGAACTAGGTGTAGAATGGATATGGTTTGCTGGCTACGGCGAGCCCCTAATTTATGAACATTTTGAAGAAGCTGTAAAGGAGGTTAAACAAAATAAAATTAAACTAGGCATCACAACAAACGGTACTCTTATCGACGAAGACATGGCAAAGACCCTTAGTAAGTACAAAGTTGACAGAGTGGTCATTTCCATAGACAGCCCATTTGAAGAGAAATTCAAAAAAATCCGGGGAACGGAAGTATCAAAAATTATTAGAAATGTAAAAAATCTTGAGAAAAAAGCTCAAGAATCCAAAAAACCAGAAATATGGATAGAATTTGTTGTCATGAAAGACAATATTGAAGATTTACCAGCTTTGGTGGATTTAGCTGGAAATAGTGGAGCTACCACGGTTTTAATTTCAAATCTTCTACCGTATACGTATGAATTGGCACAACAAGTTCTATATTTTAATGGGTCCAATGTGGCTTCTGATGTTATACTAGAGGCTTCTAAAAGGGCCATTGCATCAAAAGTCAGATTACTTACACCATACTTTGAACTTAAAACGCAAAGATCATGCAACTTTATTGAAAAAGGTAGTTGTGTAGTTACATGGGATGGAGATGTTTGTCCCTGCTACAATTTCATGCATACATATCCGTGCATAATTAACGGTCGCAAAAAAATGATACACAAGGTCTCATTTGGAAACCTTAACAACCAAAGCTTAAAAGATACATGGCTTAGCCCAAAATACGTTAAATTTAGAATAATAGTAAAAAATTTCAGCTTTCCATCCTGTACCGACTGTGAATTTCAAGAGTTTTGTTGGTTTGTCGAAGAAAACTTAATGGACTGCTGGGGGAACTCTCCCAGCTGCGCAGACTGCCTATGGGCTAGAAAAATAATTCAATGTCCGTAAACCCAACAACATCTAAAACGAAAAGAAGCACTTCTTTAGAATAAGCTGCAAAATTACGAGAAAATTTAAGAATATGGAATGAGAATCTATAAAAAGTAAAAATTACTTAAATCCTTCATCTCACGTATTTCATGGCAAAATTTTCCTAAAAATAAAAAATAAAGTGGTAATTTTTGCCGAAACTGTTAAATTATTTTATTAATTGAATGCTTTTAAAAGGTGATCCAGGTTGACGCTGAGAATCTACAATACTTTATCGAAAAGTGAGGAAGTGTTTGAGCCATTGGATCCCCCAACCGTGAAAATGTACGTATGTGGACCAACTGTATATGATTTAAGTCATCTAGGTCATGCTCGCACCTATATCGCTTTTGATGTTATTAGAAGATATTTAGAGTTTCTCGGCTATTCCGTCATCTACGTTGTAAACATTACAGATGTTGAAGATAAAATAATTAAAAGAGCACAAGAAAAAGGCGTTTCACCATTTGAAATAGCTGAAGAATACACAAAAGAGTACTTCAAAGACATAGAAGCACTACAAATTAAGAAAGCCGACATCAACCCCAAAGTAACTGAACATATCCCAGACATCATCGAAGTAGTTAAAGGATTAATAGACAAAGGCTACGCGTACGTTGCAGATGGAGACGTTTACTTCGACGTCTTAAAATTTCATGACTACGGTAAACTTTCCCATCAATCCCTTGAAGAACTAAAAGCTGGAGCTAGAGTCGAAGTTAGCGAAAAAAAGAAACATCCAGCCGACTTCGCCCTGTGGAAAAAATCCAAGGAAGGAGAACCTTCATGGGACAGCCCATGGGGCCCTGGTCGCCCAGGATGGCACATAGAATGCTCCGTAATGTCAATGAAATACCTAGGAGAGCAATTAGATATACATGGAGGCGGACAGGACCTCATATTTCCACACCACGAAAACGAAATTGCTCAATCTGAAGCATACACAGGCAAAAAACCCTTTGCAAAATATTGGATGCATACAGGATTAGTTATGGTCAGAGGAGAACGTATGGGCAAATCTCTCGGAAACTTCGTCACAATCAAAGAACTACTCAAAAAGTTCAATGCAGAAGCAATAAGATTTTTTGTCTTATCTACCCACTATAGGAGTCCAATTGACTTTACATGGGAAAGAATTGAGCAAGCAAATAGCAGCTTAGAAAGACTTTACAATACAATTGAAAACATTGAAGTAGCGCTTAGAGAGAGCGATATAAATTACACCTATAATCTAGAAGGTTTAGATTTAGATTTCTATCGCAATTTGATCCGCGATGAAAGAAAATTCTTTGAAGCCATGAACAGCGAT
>CAYYZD010000011.1:0-17042 GCA_964476035.1 uncultured archaeon | reverse complement strand
TCCAAGCTCTATCGAGCAGCACTTCACTTGAAGTCTTTATCTTCTTCGGTTTCCCCGGCGTCTTTGCGCATCCTTCAAAGTCCTCAGCATATTCTAGACTTTCTTTTACCCTATATCTGACCGCTGTAGCCAATTTAAAGGCAACATGTTCTAGCATGGTATATATGGGCGCTTCAAGTTTATGATAGTTTAACATACTTTTAACTAGGCATGTAGCACAACGAATCCTTAGAAAAGCTTTCCAGTAATCTTCCTCACTACTATACTCTAAGCTGCGATAAAGACGCCACTTAGCATTTCTAATTCTACTTAAAATACACGGAAAATCGACTTGTGTTCCGATATAATCTAATTCTCTTATCGCTTCTAGAATTAATTCTTCACAGGAGAAATCTGCAAAAATCAAACGATCTTCTTTCCCAGCTGCATAATACGGCGTTTCGATACTTATGATTGTTAAATTATAAACTGCTAATTCCCCTGGAGTCCATGTGAACGAGAAAGAACCGTTTTCCGGGGTCTCTATCTCTAAGAACGAAGTATCATTTATTAATACTATGACATTAACGTAGGGAACCGGGTTTCCCTCATTATCCATAAGTGAGACATTTATCACGGTTGGAACGAGAAGATAAATGTGATCATCCAGAAACATAGATATAACTACCTGTTCAGATAAAACAGTTAAACCGTTCCCTAAAACTTCATACGAATTGCTATAATACTCATTTCCCTCAAAAACTACTTTTAAATCATAAGAACCAGCTGATAAAACGACATCGTATAATAAAGTCGTATATCCATTTTCATCCGACGTTGCAAAGCCAATTAGCACCCAATCATCAACATATATGTAAAAGTTTAAAAACACGTTTGGAACCGCTACATCTTCGTCATCTAATATAAAGGCGCATAGTTCAAGGGAATCAGAATAATTTCCTTCGGCGAGGTACGCGTAGATTCGTGTAACTTCTTTTTCAATAACAAGATCTACTCGAATTTCAGACGCAGAATAATAATCATTACCAGCAAAATGCACTTCTAAGATATAATTTCCAGGAAGGAGGTCACAGGTCCATCCAAATACAGCAATTCCATTTTCATCCGTTACATTCTCGCCAAGCACAATCCAGTTTATGCCATCCTTAGAAATCTCAAAAAATATTGCAGTATCGCTTATTGGTACACCATCGTCATCACTAAGTTGAGCATAAAACCCTACGAGATCCGAGTAATATCCACCCTCTGTAGAGACTGAAAGTTGGGTGAGCTCCCTTTCAACAATAAATTCTTCTCGACTCTCTGATCCAAGATAATAAGTATCGCCCTTAAATAGCGATCTTACAAAATAGTTTTCAGGACGTAACTCGCAAATCCAATCTAACTTAGCAACCCCATTTTCATCCGTTACATTTTCACCCAACGGAGTCCAGTTTTCCCCATCCTCGGAAAATTCAAAATATACAATATAATCCTTTAGTAGGGCACCCTCATCATCAGTTAATATCGCTGAAAATTTAGCTTCATCACTGAAAGTGCAAACTTCAACTAGGAGCTTAATACTTGTATTTTCCTGGATTATTGTAAGCCAACCTAAAGTTTCAATAGGTCTATAACTACCATCTCCAGCAAATGAAACCTTAAGATTATATTCTCCAAGCGCAATGTTAGCTTCAAAAATAATAGAAGCCAATCCATTTTCATTCGTTAGTACTTGCCCGATTAATTTCCAATCCTCTCCAATAACAGCATATTCGAAAGTAATATTTCTATCTGAAATCGGATTACCTTGCTCATCTGTGAGGGTTGTATTGATCAAAACGTTATCACTATAACTTACTGTACAAGAAGGATCACTTAAATAAATAGGTTCTTTATACAGCTCTTTCATCCAATAAAGTACATTGTACCCGAATCTAAGATCTTCAACATCTTTTATCATAATACCTTTGCCAACATGTTGACATGTAACCAAAATTTCACCGCTGTCAGTGAAGGAAGCATAGATCGTTAATGGCCATTCATACGTATCCGCTGGCTGATAGATCAATATGTCCAACTCAGACCCAAAAACATCTATATAATGACAATTTATTATGTTATCTCCCAAGTTCCGAACATCCTCGTCATCTAACGTATAACTACTGTTAATACCGCTAATTATTGGATGTGTTTGATCAGTTATTCTGCTTTCTCTTATATCAGCTATCCCTTCTTGGCTAAAGTTAAATAGAATAAAGAAGTTCTCAAATTGTAAATCGCCTGAGTTATCAATCCAAATGGTACCTCCATTTTCAAAAAAATCAGCAAGCTTAGCGCGTTCATTATCTGTAAATTCGTAAAGCGAATCTCCAGTTATGTAAAGTATTTCATAGTTAAGGAATGCTTCTAAAGGGTCCCCTATATTGACGGCTTCCCATGTGATATTAAAACCAGGATTCATAGAATTATTATTAAGTATTTTGAAAAGGTCCAAATTAATATCCCAAGTTCCAGGATATTGAAGAATAGCAGCATTTACATCTGCTATAATCGGCGAGTCGGAGACTATTTCTTGAGTCGATGAAATATCAACTTGATACGATGCAAAGATGCCTATAGAGAATATGATAAACAAAAATAAGATACTTATTGTAGATATTTTCACATTTAAAACCTCATCTCTCAATCGACAAAATTTGTATTACAATGTGTTTTTTGCTTATAAAGTTTGTTGAAACTCTTTTTACGCCATGATTCCACCATTACAAGAACACGTAATTTTCTTTTAATTTCTTTTTCTAATTAGAAAAGACATGCCACTTTCAATTGTTATATTCTTTACTCATCAATTTCAGTGCTGGTTGCGTAGAAAGTCTAAATATCAATTATATAATCAAATTCGGGTTACGTGTCATTTCTGAAGTTGGGAGTATTAAGCTAGATTCTCTCCTTCTTCTGCGTCTAACATAAAATAAAATTCCACCCGTTACCACGATAATGACAAAGATTAATAGATAAATCCATAATGCCAAGGGACGTGGGTAAACTATTAGTGTGTAGGTTCTCTCCCAAGATTCATAGTATTCACGTTCTACAATAACTTTAACACCCAGTTCTCCTACCAGTCCTTTAGTCGTTATGTTTCCCCTATAGTATCCTCCACCAATAGACTGCAATGTGTAATTTTTGCTAGCTAGAGTAATGATGACATTAGCATCTTCGACAGGGTTGCCACTGAAGTTATCTTTGACTATAACAGTTATATTTGCTTCTTCTCCAGTAAATACTGCTCCAGGTAACCCTTCTACATCAACATTAAATTGCCCTGTAACCTCAAATGCCCCTTTAATGGCTATGTCATTATAATACTTACTTCCGGAAACGTAAACATACAGAACATATTCGCCTGATGCTTCTGCCGTCCAGATAGTAGCACAAAGTCCGCTTTCATTGGTCATTTTAGTTTTAATTAAAACATTGTTGATATATACCTTAACCATGAGGTCTGAAATTCCTACATCTTGCAAACCTGTTACCTTAACATTTATGGAGATCTGGTCGCCTGAGTAAATTTTCTTCGGAATAGAAACAACGGCTGTAAGTCTTAACTTAAGTTGCTCCATTCCTCTAACACTTACAGAAGGATCACCCATAACTCCGTAATAGCCGCCAAGAGTACTAGCGATCGCATTGACCGTAACTCCATCACTAAATCCACCATCAAGATTCTGACATTTAGAAAGATAATCGATAGAAGCGGTATGGTTAAATAATTCATTAAAAGTTGCAAGTATGTCCACAGCCATATAGGTAGCTGAGGCCCTTACAGATCCCCCTAACCGATCGAAGAATCCACCAAAATACTCAGGCAACTCTACCGAGGAATTATACAATTTTTTAACCCAAGAAATCAATATATCTTTATCTTTAATTTCATCTAAACCGTTTAACAACTTTAAGGTTGAAACAGCAAAGTAGGAATAAACTATAAATGTACCGTGAGGAGCTCTCCCTGGGTAGCTGAGAAATGCGCCATAATTAACATGGGTAGAGTTTTCCAAATATTGAGAGGCAACAACCCATTGGATGCAAGCAGTCACATTTATATTTGGGAGACTGTCGACAAGATGCAAACCATAGATAGCCCAATAAGTTTCTTCAATGGTTGCATTAGTTGTTAATGCTTTACTAAATCCACCATAATTCCTTACGTCTGTGGCGTCTGTCTTTTGATGAGAAGAGAGAAAGTGAATGACAGCGGTAAGATTTACGGCGTCTAATCTGTTTAAGACTTTTAATATGTAAATTGCCATTCCAGTATAGCCACATTTAACATCCGTATCACCTGGATAACCACCAAAGCCGTTATATTTGTCGTCAGAAGAATTCGTCAAGTACTGCGATTTCCTGACGAATTCGACTATAGCTGTCTTATTTATTATTCTATCCAAGGAATTTGTGTCGTTTAGAAACCTTATAGCAGCATATGTAGGTAGCATTGTAACTATGTCTGATTCTGGATCCGTAGCAAATCCCCCGTAGCGTGTGGTTTTGTTAGGATCACTTAACCATTGACATGAGATGATCCAAGAAATGTAAGCCTCCTTGAAGTATGGTTGCGGAAACTTAGCAAGCCACTTCATAATATTAATAGCGAAAATAGCATTGCTATACGAGGACCAGTAATTGTCGGAAAACATTTGAGTGGAGCCGATGGCAATAATTCTTCCACCGGAATACAACTCCGTGCCAATGATCATAGTGACGTTTTCGCTAAATGGTTCATCAGCATCTAATCTAGTGTTTTCATTTAAATCAAGGAAGGTGTTTTTGTCTCCCCAAACAACAATATAATTATAAAAGTCTATGGAACTTTCGCTAAGAACGCGTAATCCACAGCCGATGTAGGTTAAGGATTCAACATCATGTGTTAAAGAATCTTTTTGAAACATATCATCCGTAACTTGAACTTCAGAGGAATTTAAACGATAGACAGTACCATTTGTAAATTCAAAACCTATGGATGAGGTCAGTGAATTCAGATAAGAAACGTTTTGAAGAGAATCCCCAAGTAAAAGCAGACTTCTGCTCCAATTAAACATAAAAGTATTTATAGCATTAATTTCTTCAGTAGTAAAGTTCTTGCCAGGTATTGGAATAATAACGATATCATAATTCTCTAACACATTTGTTGTTAGATCATCGGTGTTAACATCGATAGAAAACCCTAATTTTGATTCCAAAGCATTAATAAAGCTTCCAAAATTTTGGGAAGTATATGGCTGACCGTGAGACTGGTCAAATAAAACTCGAATAGGATAAGTAATGTCTATCCTCTCCGCATGCGACAACACTGATGGGGAAAACATCAACGGCAGAACTAGTATCGTAAAAAATGCAAAAAACTTTAATATATTCTTATTCAAAATTTCTCTCTCCATAACTATAGTTAACTAAATTCACATTTCCTTATTATGTCTTTCCAAAGTTGCAGATATCAAAAGAAAAACCATCTAAATTTAAAGAATCAAAAAATTATTTTTCATTTTTCTGAAACAGTTTTTGGATCGACTTTGAAAATGGAGGGTAAATAACACCTCTTTCGGTGATAATTGCAGAAACAAGCTTGTTCGGAGTCACATCAAAGGCAGGGTTTTTGGCTTTGCATCCTTCAGGAACAACCCTTATTCTAACCCATTTACTTTCATCTGTTATTCCCCAGACATACAAAACCTCATCCTCTTTCCTTTCCTCGATCGGTATCTTGTCTCCAGAAGGGCAGTCTAAGTCAAAAGTACTTGTAGGAGCCGCAACATAAAATGGAATCCTGTTTGCTTTCGCTGCAAGGGCAAGTTTATAAGTACCAATTTTATTAGCCACATCTCCGTTGGCTGCAATACGATCAGCTCCAACAATAACCTTCCTAATAACACCTTTCTTCATAAAGTAACCAGCAGCGTTATCGGCAATAACATAATGTTCAATACCTTCCATCTTCAATTCCCAAGCGGTAAGACGGGCACCCTGCAATCGAGGACGGGTCTCGTCGACAAAAACAACAATTTTCTTGCCAGAGTAATGGGCAATACGAACTGGGGCAAGAGCTGTGCCAAAATCAACAAAAGCAAGAGCCCCAGCATTACAATGGGTCAAAATAACATCATCATCCTCGATGAACTCATTACCATACTCACCAATCTTACGGCAAGCTTCAACATCTTCATCAGCAATCCTCTGAGCCTCCTCAAAAACTCTAACCTTAGCTTCTTCAACGTCACCACACCTACGAGCAGCAGACAAAACACGATTAACCGCATGAAACAAGTTAACAGCGGTGGGCCTCGTATCTTTAATAACTCTTGCTGCCTCTTTCATTTTATCAATGAATTCTTCAAAATTTTTTGAATCAATTGACAATGCTGCCTGAGCAACTGCAAAGGCGGCAGTAGCACCTATGGCACCGGCGCCGCGAACAACCATTTCTTTAATGGCCCAAGCAGTATCCAAATAACTTTTACTCTCAAAGATCTCAAATATATGTGGAAGTTTGCGTTGATCAATCATCTTAACAATCCCGTTTTTTTCCATCCAAACAGTTCGAAACTCTTTTACCTCCCCATTTATCCTAATTTTCAAAACGGCCACCTCTAAAATGCTAAACCTATCTTAACACCTAGGAATTAGCGTTTCCAAATACTCAGCATAAATTTTGTTAACTCAATTATAGAATTTTCTGCAACTCCATAAAATAATATAAATGCGTTTCCGTGTAAATTACTCCTGCGTGTTCTCATTATTTACGTTTTTGTTCTATTAGAGTTCCATATCCAACGTACAGGATTTTATCTGGAGACAGCGCATCGATAACCTCAGGGCGATGTGTTATTGCAATTAACGTGATCCCAGCTTGTCGACAGATTTCATTAATTTTTCTAGCTACTCTTTGAGCAGTTAAAACATCTAGATGCGCAGCAAATTCATCTATCACTAAAAGATTTGGTTTCTCCGCAAGCACCACAGCTAACTTTGCCCTTTCTTTTTGCCCTGTCGAAAGCTCGGAAAATCTGGCTCTATAAAGTATAGCATCTGCTAGTCCACACTTATTTAACACTTCTACAGCCATATACTGATCCCCAGTTATACTGTAAATTTTTTCTAAAAGAGTTAAATCGTCAAATGAAGGTTCTATTTCCCCCGGAATCAATGCAGCAATCTTCACATTTTCCGGGAGCTTTACCCGTCCAGAATCAGGCTTATAAAGTCTCTCGAAAGCTTCAACACCTAATTTTTCTCTCAAAGTTTTTTCATATTCTTTTTCTGCCCCTATGATTAGTCTTGCTAATGTCGTTTTACCAGCTCCACTAGCGCCTACCACAACTATGACTTCGCCTGGATTTATCTTTACCTTTGCGTCCCTAAATACCGCCTGCTCTATTATCCTCGACTCTACACCAAAAGCTCTAAGGAGCTCCTTTAACTCCGCGGGAAGCTTTTCAAGATCTAATTCACTCTCATATCTTTTAGTCATATTGACTATTTCTATTGGTCCCTTAAGTATGTCAACCTTTCCATATCTTGATTTGAAAAGCACTCCCCCATGTTTAGATGCATATTTATCGTTTTTAAGAAAGAACTCCAACTTTTCACGAGCTCTTTCAGTTATTGGATAATATAAGACAGGACGACCTCCTGCCGTATCCCAGACATACTTAAAGCCTATTTTCTCGAAAAATGGATGTGCCCTCGCCATTTGCGCTATTACTTCAACCATATGTTTTCGCTTCTTCATCTCAGGAACAGCTCTTTCCGCTATCCATTCCACAGCAATTTTAGCACTTAACGCCCCAAGACCATCTGCTCTATAATCTGGGTGAACAACTACTCGAGCAATTCTGCTAACCGCGGTTTCGCATTGCCTCAGAGCTTCCCATTTCACTTCTTCCCATATTTTTCTTATCGCTATTCTTTTCCCGAACTCTTTACGCAATTTAGCCATTCTTTCTTTCGCTATTTTCTCAGGCCAAAAAACTAGGTGAAACCAACCTTCCTCAAAAACTTTTTCTCGAATGTTTCTCTCTACAGATATTTTCCCATCTTCTTCTACTCTTCGATGCATGGATGGAACTGGAGGGTCAACTCGAACATAAGCAACTATCTTAGGTTCATACGGCTTTCTTTCAAGAAGCTCTAAAACAAGGAATCGCGAAGCAGGAGTGCTACCCCTAATCTCCAATATATGTACGTCTTTTGAAGAATTGCAATTGGGACATGTGGGTCGAATGTTTGCTTCAATAAACTTCCCGCATTTTTCACATCTCCAAATCGCAACAATCTCTTCTTTACTAGCATAATGATATTGTTCAAGCGAAGCTATTGCCTCAAAATCGGATTCAAAAACAGCTTCACGAGCCTTAATCCTATATTCATAAAGTATTTTTCCGGTTAGGGGATCTGGTCTAGGATGTGTAATTTCCTTGGAAAATACTGGCCACACCTTTATTCTCTCATTTTTCCATAGGCGATAAAGTTCGTAATCGTCAAAATCCAAAACTATCGTATTGGTTCTCTTATCCCTTTTCCCTATCTTTAACGTGTTTATTTCCACTTTTTCTCCTTCTATAAACCATTGCGCAATTGTTCCACTCATGTAAAGCCTATATCTTTGCCTCTCATACTCCACTTCTAATACTCCAAACCACCTATGCTTAAAACGTGGTACCTCAGTTTCTACAATTTTACCTATTATCTTCATAGAATATTCACCAGAGATTATCACAGACCAAATAAATATAAATAGATTGGTATTTTTTAAGAAAAGAGATAGTGTCGAAAGAAAGGATGTCACCACTATGCTGTTGATGTCCATAAAGCCAAAATACGCGTACAAAATACTTAGAGGAGAGAAAAAATTCGAGTTAAGAAAGAAATGTGATAGGATAGATTATGGTACTAAGGTAATAATTTACGCATCCAGCAAGGTAAAAGCAATAATTGGAGAGTTCAAAGTAGGCAAAATATATAAAATGCCAGTTGAAAACCTGTGGAATTTTGTGAAGGACCACGCTGGGATAACAAAAGAAGAATTCGACAATTACTTCAAAGGAGTTGAATATGGATACGCTATGGAAGTTTTAGACCCAAAAACCTACAATAACCCCATACCTCTTGAAACCATACGTGAAGAACTAAACGAACCAAAATGGATGCCACCTCTCAGCTACTGCCACATCGACAAAAAACACCCACTAATCTCCATCATCACAAAATACAACAAAGAATGAAGAAAGCAGCAAAACATTAACTTAAAGCATAAAACTAATATTCATTTTCTGATACGTTTCTTCCCTTCTTCTCAACCTTAAGTAAAGATTAAAATAGTTTATCAATGTTATACTCACTTGGATTTTATTCCATGGTTAATGAAGCCATCGAAGAGGTTTGAAGCTAAATGGAAGACCCGTTTGATGCCAGTAGTAGTGAATGGCTTGAAACCGCATGGAGTAACTTTGAGAGAGCATGTAGAGCGATTAAATCAGAAGATTATGCCCAAACAGTATTTTACTCCCATCATACCGTAGAAACAGCTGTAAAAGCATATTTAACGAGCAAGGGCTATAAAGTTCTCCATACACATGATTTGAAAATTTTAGTAGAAGAAGCACGTAAAATTTCCCTAAAAATAGATGTTGAAAGCAAAGATCTTGAGGAATTATCCATGCACTATTTTGCAACCAGATACCCAGATGCCAGAAAACGATTAAAAATACCCAAAGAGTACTACACAAGAAAAGTTGCATTAAAATTTCTTGACCTAGCCTATAAAATCCTAATATTGGTAGAGGAAGGATTATGAAACCCAACAACTTCAATTTCGGTGAAACTTGGAGAGGAGAAAAGGTTAATGAAATACTCAAACATTGGTTAAAAGAAGTTTCTCGATACACAACTCTTAAAATGGTTATCGCGATTGGGTCGAGAGTTGAAGGAAAAGCTAAGCCCTGGAGCGACCTTGACCTATTAGTGGTGGTAAAGGAAGCTCCAAAAGGTTTTGCTCGATGGCTTAACTTCCGTGTACCCGGATGCGAAGTCATAGAACCAAGAGTTTACACAGAGAAGGAATTCTTTAAAGCGCTCAAGGAGCTAGATCTCACTATCTTAGAAGCGTTGCATCATGGAGTACTAATTTTTGACGACGGGTTCTATGAGAAAGCGTTTGAAGAATTTTTGAAAGTTGTAGAGGAATGGGACTTACGGAGAGAAAAAATTGGATGGGTAAGTCTTAAAAAACTCAAACTATCGGCCAAAACCAAAACTTAACCAGCTTAATATACCTCTTATTTTAAGAATTATTAATTAGGCATGTTTGAAAGCATTTTTGTAATATTTTTTAAATTCTTCAAATACGGGAGGTATTTGTGGTATTTCACCAACCAGTTTAGTAGCTGTTTTTAAAGCCTTAAGACCGTGCCCAGAAACCATGCACACTACTCTAGTATCCTTATCAATTTCTCCATTTTCCCTCAATTTTTTAAGTAGGGCTATAGGGGCGGCTGCAGCTGGTTCCGCAAATATGCCCTCTAGCTTCGCTAATAGTTTTCCTGCTTCAAGAATTTCGTCATCGGAAACCGAATCTACAATTCCATTTGTTTCTAAAACAGCTTTTCTAAGCAAGGGCCAACCGGCGGGGTTACCAACGGCAATGGCGCTGGCAACAGTTTTAGGGTCCTTAACCGGAACAATTTCCTCTCTATTATTTTTGAAGGCATCAACCATTGGTGCACATCCTTTAGCTTGAACACACACAATTCTAGGTATCTCGTCTATCCAACCTAAATCATGAAATTCTTTAAAACCTTTATAGGTTCCAATTGCAGCAGTACCTACGCCAACAGACTGAATATACATATCTGGCACATTCCAATTCAATTGTTCACATATTTCATATGCAATAGTCTTTTTACCATGGTGACGAGTGGGATTTATAACTCCGCCATTAAACATCCAACCAAACTCTTTTGAACATTGTTTAGCTAGATTTGCAGCATCCTCGAAGGTTCCATCAACTCTAACAACCAAAGAACCATGCAACATTGCTTGAACAAGTTTTTCCAAACTAGCCGTTTTATGAACGAAAATGATGCTTTTTAAACCTGCACGAGCAGCATAAGCCGCTTGAGCAACACCAGCATTACCAGTTGAATAACCAACAATAGTCTTAACACCAAGCTCCAACGCCCTAGAAATAGCCGCAGAAGCTCCCCTATCTTTAAAAGAACCCGTAGGATTACAACAATCAAGCTTCAAATACAAAAATTTTAGACCTAACTTTTCAGCCAATTTTTCGGACCTAATTAATGGAGTACCACCCTCTCCAATTGAAACAATCTTAGATTCGTCCACAACAGGTAAAAATTCTTTATAACGCCACATATTAAAAGATCTTCTAGCTAAAAGTTCTTTATTAACAATGTCAGCAATAATATCATAGTCTAAAATATAATCTAAGGAACTACCGCATTTTTCACAAAAAGATAAGATTTCATCAGACGGATATTCAGTACCGCATTTAATGCATTTCAAACATAATATCCTTTCTTTCTTCAAGGTTTAACCTCCAACATGCTACACTAACTTAGCAAACTATGTCTTACTAAATTGGCATTGAGCGAATTAATGTTTATTGTTTGCTTTCTCCGTGTTATTTTCATTTCGCAATAATATATACTAACTCTTTTAAATTGGTTGAAGAACTCTAAACATAGCTGGAAATCCTAGCTTTAACTGCAATTATCCCTGATTTTTAACAATTCTTTCATTAAATTCTTGTAGGTATGGAGATTTTAAGAGGGTTTCAGGGTTTTGCTGACTTATTTTTACTTCTAGTTCCCATGGGTCTACCTCTTAATTTCGAGACGTAGGGATTATCTTTGATGTAGAATCTCCATGGTTTGTCTAGTCCAACCTTTATTCCGATTCTAGAAGAAACTCTAATTTCAAACTTAGGGTACTTATCGTAATTTGATACAAAAAGAATGTCATCTTTAGTCATATCAATGCCATTTAATTCCTTCGTTATGTTAAATGCCATTGTAAGTTTTCCAGGACCATTAGTCAAATTTCTAGCATCTTTTCTCCCTCTAAACTTCATCATTTTCTCAATACCATACACCGGTTCAACAGCTCTAATTAAAACAGCAGCAGGAACACCTTCAGGTTCAGTAACAATATTTAAACAGTAATACATTCCGTAGGTAAAATATACGTAAGCGACTCCAGGCTTACCAAACATAACTTTATTTCTGGGTGTTAAGCCGCGATATGCGTGGCTAGCAGGGTCGTCTTCACCGCGATAAGCTTCAACTTCAACAATAATGCCAGCCACAAAACTCTTATCAGGAAATTTTCTGACAAGAAGTTTACTTAGTAAATCTTTAGCTACATCAATTGTATATCTTTCATAAAATGAGCGAGGAAGTGGTTTAAAATCGATATTCACTAATATCAGCTCCAAACATATGTTTGTTCGTCAAATTTGATTTTAAAACAGAAATTATTGAATTCGTTATGCTACATGCTTGGGTCATAAGCAATAAACAATTCGTGTAAATTTTGTTGACGTTATATTTCAGCTACCCCAGGGTTTAAGTCATTCACGACTTGTGTCCCTTGAGGTGACTCTCATCATCAAAATAAATCATCCCATAATTCCATTTAATTCTTACGCAATAATCTAAATTAATGAACGCTATGTTCATCTTATAAGATGTTTTCCTCCTATATATATTGTAACATTGTTTTGCGACATTTCAAGTGTATTTGTAATAGAAAATAACAGAACTGCTCCGATAATCGTTTTTATATTTCTTACGAAAACTATTTTACCCCCTAAATATATATAATTACGTGAAGAAATTCGGGTGTAAAGTTGATGTTCTGGGTTAGCAAAAAACAAGGGTACGAAGCGTATTCGTCTGAGAGATCGTTCTACGCATCAATAGATAAGTATACAAGTTTGGCCGTAATAAAAGAAGATTCGCATACCATTTTTATTCTTAAAAAGGATTTAGTCGACTACAAAATTCATGTTCACGCTTCCGAAGCCCCCATGTCAAATGTCCTAAGTTCGGAGCAAGAACCTTGGGAAACCGTTATAGCTCATTCTGAAATACTTGAAAAAGAAGTATTCCCACTTGTGGATATACTAAGAAAAGTTTTCGGTGGATCTAAGAAGTTTAAACTTCAACTGGTTAGATTGTGTGTTGGCTCCGATTTTACGGATTACGTAACAATTGATGAATCTGACTTAACAAGACAAGGAGTTGACCCTTCTCTCGAAGGATTAAAGACTTTCTTCCAAACAAATAAAGATCTTATAATTGGTTTCATGGTTAGAAAATATGATCCACGTCAAGGAAACCTTACATTCTTGGAATGCTTAGTTAGATACCCTGCAAGAGAAGTCTACTCAATTAAATTGACAATTCTGACAAACATCGCTCAGCGAGGAACATATACATTAAAGTACCAGAAGCCTTTTGGACTACAAAAATACATTATAATAGATGCAAAGAATATAACAGACAAGATCATTAAACTACTTTTCATGTTAGGGGTAAATTGGTCTACAATCATATTAAGAAGATCGTATGGAATAAAAGACTGGACTAAAGCGGAAGTTCAAGAAGACGAAAATAAACTTAGAAACTTCCTGAGGGTAAAATATCCCCAACTTGCATCGGAAGACATAGAACAAATATTAAGGGTAGCAGAGGAACATGGACTTTCCTTTGAAGGAATCGTTCTAACAGCAGAAATACTAACCAAGCAGAAAACGATGAAAGACCGTCTAAATGAGTACGAGGAATTTTACCCGTCAAAAATTGATATTACAGCTGCAGCGAGTTTGGCAGCGGATCTTTGCGGAATCCAACGCCCGTCAAATGCAAAAATCGACCCTAGAGTTGAGGAAAGAAAAAGGGAGTTCATAAAGTTTTTCGATAAATTATTAGGGCTTCACACCGAAAGTTGATTTTGGAAGTCAGTAAATTGATAGAGACAGCCTTAAAAATCAAAGAAAAAAGATTTAAAGTTGGTGAACCTGTCTCTTTATCCCTAGAAATACTAAATGCACAAGATAAAACGCTTAAACTCTTTTTCCCGACTTCAAAGATATATGATTTCGCTGTTTATGATGAGAGTGGTAAAGAGGTTTATAGATGGAGTGGGAACAAACTATTTACACAAGCAATTACAAGGCTCGTCTTGAAACCGGGAGAAACTAAGGTATTCAGTTTAGAATGGAGCCAAAAAGTTGGGTTAGGAGAGAAGGCAAAACCTGGAAAATATCAAATAATAGGTGAAATAGGGCCTTTCTGGCTAGAAAACAAAAACAAGAAAATAATCGTAAAAACATCTCCACTTGACGTGGAAATCATCTAAAATCTCCTCTAAAAACATGTACTTCTCTTGGTTAAATCTAATTTTAAAGAATTAATAGTCCCACATTGTAAGTTGAAAGTTTCACACGCAGTTTTCCCTAACTTTCATAACGTTATATATAGGAGATATATATCACTAAAGGAGAAACAATTACCAAAATAACTAAAATGTTTGATCGTAATATAAGTTAACTTAGAACCGAGAAACCTAAATGGAGTTTAACGGTGAAGAGATTGCCAGAAAAAGCACAAATAGCTTTTGAACCAGATGGATTAAGAAATAACGTAGATCTTAACATCACTATCCTTGATGCAATGAAGATTTGTGGCATTAAAATTAGATCGGAGTGCGGCGGCCGCGGAGTTTGCGGTAAATGTAAAGTAATTGTTAAAAACCCAGAAAGCTTAACAAACCTATCGGAAAGAGAGAAGGAGCTATTATCCGATCAGGAAATTAAAAAAGGCTATAGACTTGCTTGTCAAGCCTACATAAAGGGAAATGTAACGATTTTTATCCCTGAGGAAAGTAGAGTTACCAAAAGAAAAACCTTAATTAAGGGAGTAATGCAAGAAATCGAAATTTCCCCCCTCGTTGAAAAATTTTACATAATAATGCCTAAACCTTCTCTTCAAGACCTAAGAACAGATTTTGAAAGACTGAATGAATCTCTAAACGAAATCTACAACTTAAAAGAACTAGAAATCCCTCTTGAACTATTAAAAACGTTGCCGTTAAGGCTTAGAGATGCGAACTGGAAAGTTACAGTTACGGTGTGGAATAAGAAAAAGATAATGTCGATTGAGCCTGGAAATACAACCCAAAGAATCTACGGAATAGCTATAGATATTGGGACATCAAAAATTATAGGTTACCTTGTTAATCTTTTAGATGGAAAAGTGGTAGCAACACACTTTGTTGAAAATCCTCAGATAGCTTATGGTGAAGATGTTATTTCAAGAATTTCACATGTAATGGAAAACCCTCAAGCTCTTGAGGAAATTCACTCACTAGCAATTAAAGCTGTAAACGAAATTATCTTTAAATGTTGTGAGAAGGTAGGTATTAAACAAACAGATATTTACGAGGCTGTTGTGGTCGGAAACACGGCTATGCACCACTTTTTCCTAGGTATTAATCCAAAATATCTCGCTCTATCTCCTTATGTCCCCGCCATAGGAAACTCAGTAAATGTAGAAGCTAAAGAGTTAAAAATAGACATTCACCCCCATGGAAATATTCACGTTTTGCCCGTTATCGCTGGTTTTGTTGGTGCAGACGCCGTTGGTGACATCTTAGCGACGAGAATTTTCGAATCAGAAAAAATACGTTTAACAATAGACATTGGAACAAACACAGAAATCGTTCTTGGTAATAAAGATGAGTTATTCACAACTTCATGTGCTTCCGGCCCGGCCTTTGAAGGTATGCACATAACCCATGGTATGAAAGCTGTTGAGGGAGCTATAGAGAAGGTTAGAATAGATCCTGAAACATTTGAAGTATACTATGAAACAATTGGAGACAAAGAGCCTGTAGGAATATGTGGCTCAGCAATGGTTGACATAGTTGCTGAAATGTTCAAATCAGGATTAATAGACCGTAAAGGAAAATTTAACATCAATAAAGATACGAAACGTTTCCAGAAAATGAATGGAAAATATTCTTTCATAATTGCAAAACCTAATGAAACAAAATCTGGAACTCCCATTGTGGTTACACAGAGTGACATAAGGGAAATACAATTGGCAAAAGCAGCTATTTACACAGGATGTTCCACGCTTATGAGGAAAAGAAACATCCCCATTGATCTTATCAATAAAATATTTGTTGCAGGTGCATTTGGAAACTACTTAAACATTGAAAACGCAATTACAATCGGCTTATTACCAGATGTGCCGCTTAGCAAAATAGAGTTTGTAGGAAATGCAGCAGGCTCAGGGGCAATAATGTCCCTAATATCTAAAGAAGAAAGAGAGAAGGCCGGAGAAGTAGCAAGGAGGACAAAGTACGTGGAATTGGCAATAGATCCAAACTTCCATATGGAATTAGCAACCTCAATGTATCTTCCTCACAAAAATCTTAACGAATTCCCAACAGTCAAAAAAAATCTGGAAAAAAGAGGGCTACTAAAGTAAGTGTATTCGAGAAACTTGAAGGAGGTAAAATATTGAGCAATGTAATCACTACATGGAAAATAAAAAGGCTAAGAAGAGGTAGAATAGAGCATTTAGAGGATTGCATAGCTGTAGAATCACCCATTAACATATATGTAAATAATAAACGTTTTGTTACGATTTTTGCATCACCTCAACTACTAAGGGAACTTGCAGTTGGGCATCTAATTGCGGAAGGGTTCATCAATGACATTAAAGAAATTTCTCAAGTTTCTGTAAGAAACAACAATGTACTTGTCACTTTAAAATCTTCCAGCATTAACTTAGAAGAGTTTAAACTAATTAGATCCATAACAACAGAGTGTACTAGCATTGACAACTACATTGAGACTTTAAAAAACATGTCAGACCTCAAGATTAACTCTAAAATACTTGTTAAAGCTGATAAAATATTTGAAATGATAACCAAGATGAATGAGGCGTCAAAAATATATAGGGAGACTGGTG
>CAYYZD010000010.1:0-18022 GCA_964476035.1 uncultured archaeon | reverse complement strand
ACCCTTTAGTTTTACTAGCACTTGCATGTCTATTGACTTTTGCAGTAGGTCGAGTGTTTTTGATCTGCTCATATCGTGTCTCCTCACCAAAAGAATAAATAGCTGCAATTGGCTTTTGCACCGGAGGATATTTAAATTTTTCTGGAACTAAGATAGATTATGTAAAGCCGTATCAAGACTCGCAAGCATATTGTCATTTTTCGGGTAAACTCATTTGAGAAACTGGTTCCTTATTAATGATGTTATTACATAGGTGCCATGAACTTTACAAACTTTTAGGAAACACGTAATCAGTTTAAAATTCTATAGTTAAAAGCCTTTAAAAACTATTGCTATAATCATAAAAGATGTGAAGCTTTCCATTTCATCGGAGGTCTTGCTTAAAAATCATGTTCGCAGGTACGAATAAGTGTTAAGGTTTAAAAGGCTTCAATAAATGTGCTTACGGCTTTCGGGCATTGAAACTTCATCTTCCTCTCTCCTGCATCCGAGTATTAGATAAATCGATAACATAATTAAGATTAGGCTATAATTACCTGGAGTCAATAATTTTAAGGATACTAACATAGGAAGACTATTTGTTTGAATAATTAAGAGTGATGAATATGAAAATACGAAAACGTCATTTCCTTAAAAGTGGCGAATTTAAAACCCTAAAAAAACTTATTACAGAAAATTTGGGCCAAGAAGCTTTAAATACTATTCCAAAGAACGCCAACCTTGAATTAATAGTATTTGATGACGGAACCTATCTGTACATGGTAAATGGAAGCCCGTATTTTTTAAAGAGAGGAGAAAAATTTTTCCCGACAATATGGTTCCTTGACAAATTTTCTGTAGATCTTCCAAAGGTTGTTATAGATCTAGGTGCTGTTGCAAGAGTTAGTAAAGGCGCTGATGTCATGGTTCCCGGTATTACACATATTAATAAGAAGTTCAAAGAAGGAGATATTGTTATAGTTGTAGAAGAGAAACACGAAAGAGTCATAGCCGTCGGTCTTGCACAAATGGAATATGATGAAATAATAACATCTAAGAAAGGTAAGGCTATACGCAACATTCATCACGTTGGCGATAAGTTATGGAAAATTATTAGTACAATAATAAGCTAACCCTCAGGAAAACGTAAGGAGGAGTTAAATTGAGTTTTTTTAAGAAAATCTTAAAACCTCCAAAGAAAGAAGAAGAGGAAAAGATATACGAAAACCCGGAAGATGTCACAAAGATATTAGAGGAGTTAAGAGTATTTGAAAACAAGGAAGACCAAGTTACATCCGAGGCGGAAGAATTGGAAATGCTAAGTGAGATACATCTTAAAACGATCTCTCTCTCGGACTTATCTGATGTCAAACACGTAGAGGAAGAACTAAAACACGGTAACATCATAATTTTAAACGTTTACCCCTTAATGGAAGAGTCACCAGTTAATTGTAAAAGAGCCATAGAGAGATTAAGAGCTATATGCAAAGTTTTAAATGGAAGCATGAGAAGTCTAAGCGGACAGTACATAATCATTACTCCACATTTCATCAAAATTAAAGAGGGGAAAAGAAAGTAGATTAATCAAGATCAGCGTAGTCTTATGGTCTCTAAATTATATGGTACACGTGTCTCGATTCTAAATTTCTTATGAATCGCATTTGCGAGGCTGACGCACTTATTGTTCTCGCCATGACAAGTGATGATCCTTTCTGGTTTCGGTGTAATTTGTTGTATGTAACTAAGTAGTTGTCTCCTGTCCGAATGCCCTGAAAATCCTTCTATAGTATGTACTTCCATTTTAACATTTACTACTTCTATTTTTCCTTCTCTGGTTCTCATTGGTATTTCTTTCCATCCCTTCTGTACTCTTCTACCAAGGGTTCCCTCAATTTGATAGCTTACAAAGATTATACTGTTCCTTGGATCTGGTGCAAGAAGCTTAAAGTACTCTACGCTCGGGCCTCCAGTAAGCATGCCTGAAGTTGACATAATTATGCACGGTTCCCCCTCTACAATGTCTGTTCTAGCTTCTTTACTGTCTACTTGAACGAAGTACTCTGCAAGGAAAGGATTATGACCTTCGTGAAATATCTTATCTCTTAAACTTCTTGCTAGATATTCTGGATGCGTTGTGTGGATCGCTGTCGCTTCAGATATCATCCCATCGACGTACACAGGGACTTCTTTAATTAGTCCTCTTCTCATGTAATCTTCTAGTACGAGCATCATTTCTTGTGCTCTTCCAACAGCTAAAACTGGTATAAGAACCTTTCCACGACGTTCTATGGTACTATTTATTATTCTCATAAGCTGTCTTTCAGCATCTTTTCGAGGTGGTATTATGTCACTTGGAGCTCCGTAAGTACTTTCTATAATTAATGTTTCTAAGCGCGGAAAAGTATATGTGGCTGGCTCAAGCAGCCTTGTTTTTGCAAATTTAAAGTCTCCCGTGTAAGCAATATTGTACAGTCCTTCTCCTATGTGAAGGTGCACTATGGCAGAGTTATGTGAAACGATACCATTTGTTATGAAATTGTGGTGATTGGGAACAGAAAGATCATATACATATTTGAACTTTGACGGGATCTTTTCCACAGTTATAATTTCATCCCACACTATCTGACCATCGCCTCTTTCCCATAAACTGTCAGTTAATTCCTCCGATTTCTTCAAATTTGCTTTTATTTTTATTAAATCGTTAGAATAATCGCTTTCTTCCACTAACTCTATTAACTTTGCAAGCGATTTTTTATCAACAATTGTAGCATATAAGAAACTTTTCCACCAGACTGTTCTATAGATGAAAGAGAGGATATGATTCCAAACCTTAGTAAGAGAAGCTGTACGGTCCTAGCTAACCTTTCGTTTAAAAACCTAAACTCTATATAGTTATCACGTACTTGCCCTTCGGCAATATAAAGCCCTTCTAAAAACTTAGCAATTTCAGACTTTGTACATTTAGTTATTACTATTGGAACAAGTCTCTCTGAAGCCCTCTTAATAGCATCCTTAAAGTTTAACTCTAAAAATCTTAGAAGCTCTCTACAACCTATACTTATATAATACTCTCCACGGTACCTGTCTTTTCTTATCTTCATGTTAGGAGATCTAGGGGTAAATTTAAAAATTTTAACTAACTTTTCCCTAAACTTTTCTAAAACATGAGCATTTCTATCGTAGAGAATTATGCTTGAGAGCTTCTTTTTCCTATAAATGTACTTGTGTCTTCTGCCTAGCATGTAACCTACGATCTGGCAAAGATCTTCGTTGGTATAGAGTGGTGGAACAATATGAACGGAGTTCCAAGCTTTGCTTTGATAAATATTAGTTTTAAGTTTTTGCGATCTGCCAGGAACATCCCACTTCCCTACAGTTGCTATCTTATCTCCCTTCTTGATCTGATCTGCACATACTACTTCTATTTTTTCATTTCTCAACCGGAAAAATGGATGTTCCGGAGTAACTGCTACAGTATATCCTAAGCTTGTAGTTATCTTGTAGAGTTCTTTTGGCGACTCCTTTTTAAATACTAAAGCTTCTGTTTTTTCAAATTGTAGCTTTTCATTCATAGAAATAGATGTAATTCCGTGTTTTAAATAGAGATTATTGTTTAGTAGGTCACTTATGCTAGTTATACTTCCATCTCCTAAAACAACTATTGTATCAGGTGTGACACAACCGAGTATGTGTCCAGCGTTATGAAGAGTTAATCTTATGTCTGGCGCTATGTCGGTTACTTCTCCATACTCTAGAGGTATTGTATGCATTATGGCTTTCTTAACATCCTTCTGGCTATATGGTAAAAGTTTTCCTTCTCTTTCAGCTACATCAAGATAATCTAATTGAAGGAGAGTCATAAGGTTTCTTGTTGCTTGCGTACAGTAAACAGGTCCTTCATATCCGTACTTAAAAAGGAAGGGTACAAATCCGCTATGATCAAGGTGTGCATGGGTAATTATTACTGCATCTAACTCTTCTATATCAAATTCTGGTGCATCTAAATGTGGGAAGGCATGTTCAGGTGAACCAACATTTACTCCACAATCAATTAATACGCTACTCTCAGATGTTCTAACCAAAATTGCTGTTCTACCTACTTCCCTGAATCCTCCAAGCATCGATAATCGTATCCATTCATCTTTCACTAAAATTGGTCTGTGAATTCTCTGCCCTATATTTCTCAGAATTCTCTTACGTTGGTCGCTTTCTGACTGAATAATTGTTCTTATTAGGCTTATGGTTTTAGATTTAATTGGGGGGCTTCTTACTACTGCTGGTCTCCAGAAAGTTCTCTTTATAATCTCCCTTAAAGTTACTCCTCCTCTACCTATAACGAGCCCAGGCTTCTTCGCTTCTATGATAACCTCGCCGACATTATGATCAAACATTATATTTGTAACTTCCGCTTCCTGTGGAACAACTTCCAAAATTATTTTCTTGGTTTCTTCGGGGTTGAGTCTAATACTAGGATCCGATCTAATAACAATTCTTTTCCTCAGTCGTTTTGCAATTTCTTTTATAATGTCTCCATTTTCTAAAAGCACTTTTGGATTTTTTGAATAAACAGCGATCTCGGGGCCCTCAAGTTCTAATGATGTTATTTGGGCGTTTTCTGGTAAACATTTTAATATTTGCTGCTTTAATTCACTGAATATGTCTATGACTTCTTCTTTAGCCAAGTTAATCCCTCTTTTTTGCGATTCTTGTTTCCCTCAAAAATCTATCTAGTGACACCAATATCTGAGTAAGCATGTTTATTTAGTTAGTTTAAACACCCTTTACAATGCTAGTAATTAAAAGGTATATTTTCATCTGTCTCTAAATGTGGAAATTATAACTCCTAAAAATCGTTTCTTATCACACCTAATGGTGTGAAATTTAAACTATTTAAAAGTTTCGAAATAGTTATCATCAAAATTACTTCCAAATATAAATAACAGTTCAGAAAACTAATAGTTCGGTCGGAAAGGACATGGTAAACAAGGTTACACTAGTAGGAATTAAACAAGCTAAAAGGGGACTTAAATTTATACACCTTGGACCATCAGAGCAGTGTTATAACTGTCCCTTCTACAAAACATGTATGGAAAACTTAGAAAAAGGGAGAATATATGAAATTGTTAAAGTACGCAACATAAAACACACATGCAAACTACACGAAGAAGGGGTAGTGGTTGTTGAAGTCCGAGAAGCAGAGATAAAAGCAACCATAAACAAAAGAGCAGCTTTCGAGGGAGCAATAATAACTTTCAGCCCACAAAGATGCTCCGAAAATAGCTGCAAATTCTTAAAATTTTGTTTTCCTCGGGGCTTAAAGGATGGAGATAAGTGTAAAGTATTAAAAATCGAGGAAAAAAATATAGAGTGCTTACTAGGAAGAAATCTGGTCCTTGTAAGGTTAAAAAGGGTATAAAATCAGAAGGTAAATAAACATTAAAGCAAACTACGTTGTACCTGATGTTTTTTCTCGTCTCGTCAATTCTTCAATAAATATTACACAGTTTATTTGCGGAAAGTGTTTATGAATATCCGAGGCTATGCCAAGTTTCGCGTATTGAATGTTTTCAAGAAGGAAAACTTCACTTGGCATATGTATTCTCACCTTTTCATTTTCAATCTCAACTTTAAACTTCTCCTCATCGGCTCCTCTTAGTCTACGTCCTATAATAGCCTTAATTTTCTCTAGATCATCAGTTAACTTTTTCCTTACATAAACTTCATAAATGATAGTTTTTCCAGCAAGAGGATGATTAAAATCAACTCGAACCCTGCCGCTAGTAACTGTATGAATAGTACCAACTTTTCCATTTATCGTAACTCTCATTCCAGGTCTAGGAGTTATCCCGCTTTTCCTAAATTCTCTCATAGGAACAACTTTTATTTTCTTTGGATCTCTTTCCCCGAACCCTTTTTCAGGTGGAACTCTTATCTCCGCTTTCTTACCTACTTCTAAACCAACTAAGCCCTCTTCAAAACCACTAATAAACCAGCCTTCACCAACAATTACAAGTTTAGGTTTATATACACCGTCTTCTCTATAGATTTTCTCCTTCTTCGCTACATCTTCAAGTGTTAAATCAACAATTTCCCCAGTTTCTTCAACACGTGCAACGTAATCCACAATTACGAAATCACCCTCTTTGACGGTGTCTTTCACTTCAGCTGTGTTTTCAGCCATGTTTTAACCCCCTTTGAATACGCATTAATCGAAACAATTTTTTATCTTTAAAATTATCGCTCTTCTAGATAATCGTCATTTTCCTTTCCTTAAGTACCATCCCCTATCAAGAATGTTTTTAACTATTACTTTTGGTTTTCCAGTACGTTTATCTGAACGCTTCACCATAACACCTAAGCCTAACGGCTCATAAAATTTATTAAAAACAATAACCTTGTTTCCCAGTTTGACAAATGAGCCAACTTCAATGATGGCTTCTTCTAAGATATCGCGACCATAAAGAAAAAGCTGTTCCCCCTTTTCAGATACAATAATTCCCCTTCCCTTACAATATCTGGAAATCAACCACAGTCCCTCCAAGCTAATCTTAAATTCTTCATTTATTTCTCCAAAAAACAATCCCAAATAGTAGGGCATCCTTTTACCTTTTGTTCGGTTTAAAATACCGTAAACTTCCACCGGTACCAAGAATACTTCCTTGATTTTTCCTTCACCAACAACCATGACTTTTCCTGATGTAATTTCTCTATAAATGTCTCTTCCAGCCCATTCACAGAGAGCTTCCCGTATTTTTGAAACTTCTCTTGCAGTAGCTTTTCTAAATTTTATCATCCAATTCCTCCTCCAACCTTAATCTACAAATAAAAAAACCTTCTGTCCCGTGAATATGTGGGTAAAACCTCCTGGCTTCACATATTTCATCCCTAACTTTATATCCAAAAAACTCAGTAAAACCAGGCAATCCATCCTTTAAATTTATTCTTTCTACGGATAAAGGATATTTCTCCAATATACGATGAACTACGAGCTCATTTTCTTCGGGGGCAATACTGCAAGTAGAGTAAACTAAAACTCCCCCTTTCTTCAAACATTTTAACAAGGAAGCTAGCATAGAGAATTGCAGTGTTGAACAATATTTTATGTCCTCGATTAACCTACTCTTTTTACGAGATTTATCAATGGGAATTAACCCTTCTCCAGTACAAGGTGCGTCCAAAAGAATCTTATCAGCTTTTATGCCAAGCTTTGGTAGATCTCTTGCATCCATTCTATAAGCAATGACATTTTCAACTCCAAGCCTAGACAAATTAGACCTTAAAGACTTCATACGTTCCCTATTAATGTCAACAGCTAAAATGACACCTTTATTTTTCATTAACTGAGCTATTTGGCTAGTTTTTCCACCTGGCGCAGCCGCTGCATCAATAATAATTTCACCTGGTTTGGGGTCTAAAACACAAACTGGTAAGAGTGATCCCATACCTCTATGAACATAATAGTAACCTAACAAATATTCTGTAGTAGAACCGGGTGAAAAGGGAGATTTGATAACTTGAAAGGCATAATTGATCCACGGAACTTTCTCTAGTACTAAGCCCTTTTCGACAAGTCTTTTTCTTAGCGATTCAACATCTATCCTTAAAGTATTACATCTAATTACCGGGTTTAGACTTTTCTCGTTAGCTTCCAAAAGTTTAATAGTCTCTTCTTTGCCAAAAAGCTTAAGATATCTCTCCACCATATAAACATGGTAACCATATTTTTCAGCTAATTCCTTGGCTAATCCTCTATCATTCAAAGCGAACTCACCAATACTTGACAAATATGCATCCTAGAGAAATTAATTTTTTTATTAAAATTGTCAATTTCAATAACATCATAAACCTATACCTTGGGTAATATATGCTACGAAAAGTTTCCTAACTTAAACTTTTACAAAATAACATGTATGCATCACTTTGTCTTTGAAAAGTTGGAAGATTTCTTTTAAGGAATAACAACAATCGGTCATATTGTTATCTGTGTGCAACTGATATGAAAAATTAGCGCGCTAACCACTAAAGATGTTTAAAAGATCGTATGTAACCTTCGCTTTTCCTTCAACATTGACTATTGCTATGTAGCCATTTGCCGATGCACCAGGATTTATAATGGTTACCTCATTCAACTTGTCAACCCCTCTTCCTTCTTGAATATGTCCATGCTGCCCCATCAAGGGCTTATATTTCAAAATAAATTTTCTAACAGATTTACTACCGACATGAAGGCCAGCAAAGTTGAGATCAAGTGCAGTGTTATTTGGAGGATCGTGAGAAACCAAAATTACACGATCAAGATCCTTAGTTCCTCTCACAGCGTTTTCCAGCAAATTCCATATCTCATTTTCATCTAACTCGAATGGGGTATTAAAGGGCGTAATGGAAGAACCCCCCACGCCGACAAAACCGACATCATTCATATAAATTAACCTACCATGAATGCATATGGTTCCTTCAACTTTAACATGAATGAGTTCACGAGGGTCACAATTACCAGGAACATAAAGCATTTTTAAGCCACTCTTAGAGAATGTTCTTAAAATTTCAATGCCTTCATCGACGGTTCCAAAGTTAGTTAAGTCTCCACAAAAAACTACAAGTTCGCACTGAAGATTTTGGGCATATGAAGTAATTTTCGGGACTAAGCTTACGTGCCCATGAAGATCCGAAACGACGCAAAGCTTCACGTTGATACACCAACATATCCTTATATTTAAATTCTAACCAGAAACTGTTTTCATAAATAAGAATGTTACGATGAACAAATCCCCCAAGCTGAGCAGTACTGCACTAAATAGAGTTAAGAGTAATGTCATGTTAACCTTTACGCTAATTAAATACTTGTGACAACTAAATGAGGCATTACTGAAACCCCAAATACTATGTCAAATATAGAAAATTAACATATGGTTATGGTATTAGTAAAATTTTAAATTAAGAAAATCGTTGTATGGATTGCTGCCGCAAGAACTGTGGAGGCTTATAGTTTGACTTACCTTATTGGTGAAGCCCTTGTCGGAAAAGATGAAGAAATAGCGCATATAGAGTTAATAATTGGAGATAGAGATGGACCAGTAGGTAAAGCTTTTGTAGAGGCTTTTGCAAACCCAAAATACGGACATACCCCATTATTAGCCGTTATTCGACCAAATTTACCGGCAAAACCCTGGACACTAATAGTGCCAAAAGTGACCATTAAGAACATGGAGCAAGCAGACAAAATATTCGGACCAGCTCAATCCGCGGTTGCAAAGGCAGTTGCTGACGCCGTAGAGGAAGGCCTCATACCCATGGATAAATTAGACGAATGGGTAGTAATCGTAAGCGTATTTATACATCCGAAAGCAAAAGACGACAGAAAAATTTACAATTACAATTATAGTGCAACAAAACTTGCTCTCAAAAGAGCTTTAGCAAACTACCCACCCTGGGAGAAAATCGCATACGATAAAGATAGGGCGGTGCATCCAATTATAGGTTATAGAATAAATCATCGGCTCTGGAGACCACCATACCTACAAATAGCCCTAGACATACCAAACATAGAAAAAACGATCCAAATCATAAAACAAATACCAAAAAGCGATAGAATAATCTTAGAAGTTGGAACCCCATTAATCAAGAAATATGGAGCAAAAGTAATAAGAGACATACGAGAAGTCGCCAAAAATAAATTTATAATAGCAGATCTAAAAACGTTAGATGTTAGCCAAGTGGAAGTCGATATAGCTTTCGACGAAACAGCAGATGCGGTTGTAGCCAGCGGGTTGGCGGCAACAGAATCTCTAGACAAATTCGTTTACGAGGCAAAAAGACTGGGAATATATTCTTTCATAGACATGATGTACGTAGAGAATCCTCTAGAAAAACTAAAAACATTAAAACAGCCACCAGACGTAGTAATATTACATAGAGCAATAGATGTGGAAACAAAAGAAGACCGAAGATGGTCTTGGATCAAGAAAATAAAAGAAGAATACCAAGGAAGGATACTTATAGCAGTAGCGGGAGGCATAATGCCGCAAACAGTTTCAGAGGCCCTAAAAAACGGAGCAGATATTCTAATAGTGGGAAGATACATAACCCAAAGCAAAGATGTTGAAAGATCCACAAGAGAATTCCTACTTAAAATAGCAGAACACATGCCAAAAGAGCCGGGAGACATAGATCTTTTCAGAGTCCATGTAGAGTAAATTCATCTTCTTCAAACATAGTAAATCTTAAAAACAATTCAGCATCCCTAGCATCGCGCATTGCAAAAGAATAAAAAACGTTTATATATTATTCAAAGTCACATAACAAGAAGTAACAAGAGATATGAGAGTGACAAAAAATGCCGAAGAAGTTCACATACAGAGGATATACTTTAGAAGAACTACAAAAAATGTCAATGGACCAATTTATCAATCTACTACCAGCAAGGCAAAGGCGATCTCTATTACGCGGCCTAACACCGCAGCAAAGAATCTTATTAGAAAAAATAAGAAAGGTCAAACGCTTACAGCAAAAAACCAAAAAACATATAGTAATACGAACCCACGTTAGAGACATGATCATATTACCAGAAATGGTCGGATTAACAATAGCTGTCTACAATGGAAAAGAATTTATCTCAGTAGAAATAAAACCAGAAATGATCGGCCATTTCCTAGGAGAATTTTCCCCAACATGTGCACGCGTTGAACACGGAGCACCAGGAATAGGAGCCACACGATCATCCATGTATGTTCCATTAAAGTAGTCAATAACCCAAATCAACCAACTCTTAACAACAATTGTATCAAAATACAAATAACATGAAAAACAACAATCCCATAAATATTGGCTATTTTTCCTCATGAATTCATGGTCCCTTAGCTGTTGATATATCTCTTTAAAACGTCACACTGCTTCCAGTTAGCCTTATATTCGCATGTACGACAAACCTTCTGAAGGTTATTCGCTGAAGGTCATTAAGAAAAGAAAATATTTGTCAAAATCAAAAATACACCAGCAAATAGGTATATTTGAGATGTGGCTAGTCCGGGGAACAATAGGGGTAGCAAAGTTGTTATAAGAAAGGCTGGGATACCAAGAAAGCATCCTTTACAGAGTTTAACGCCCCCTTAAGATGAAATAGTGATCCCTAAAATACTCGTGTTCAGGATGGTGTGAAAGCAGAAAGGGATGAAGATCTTTACAAAAAGTACGTAAGTGTCTAAAAATTTTTCTAAACTCCAGTTTCGGAAACCTTCCCCCTTAAAACATAAATAAAAGTGGAATTAAAAGTACTCGTTAAATACCACCCATAAATGGTATACCCCATCCTAGGAACAATGATACACCAAGAGCAATCACTAAGGGTATTAGTCCTGCAAGTAGCCAAGCAAGGATTGCTTGACCCCACCCCACTTCATGTCTCGTTTTTATAAAGTACCACTGTAAAATACTTCCAAGAACAGGTATTACACTGACAATTGCCATGAGAAGTACTGTAACGAACACCGTACCGAAGTCTGTTACAGGAGCATTTACCACTTTTAGTCCTATTAACAGAAAAACGGAGCCAATCAACAAGGTCAATACGAAAACTAATATAATTAACCCTATTAGTCCACCAAATATCATCAGTTGAAACAATTATCTTCCCTCCAGAATAGATTTTTTACCTATATAGGAAAACTTGTAGTAACCGTGAAACAATATATAAATCAGGAAAACATCGAAGAAATAACCCGTAAGTTAAACAATTTTTGGGTTGCAACAATATCTACATATTTTCTACGATAGATGAAAGTTTTTGTAATATTTTTTGCTTCGTCCCCCTTTTCTCAAGTTCTTTTTTAAGTTTTTCAATAAATTCTATTTTTGATGGATCCACGCCCCTCAGGAAAGCAAGATATAACGTCATCATGTCTCCTATAAACATTGTTGAAAACATCTTTTCCAAGATTCCTTCTCCTTTGGCCCATATTTCTAACACTTTTGTAGCATTTCCTTCTAAAAGTAAGTTTTTTATTATTTCTGTTCTCATCCTTATTTCCTTTCTCTCGCCATGATGTCTAAGAAATATTACAGAAAACATGTTAGGTTCTACATAATTCCAACCCATTATTTCATTATGATTCATTTCAGGTATTGTACCATAAAATGCATGAACCTTACTGTTTTCGTTTAATTGGCACTTTATCCTATAAGCTATTGGAGTTTGAATTCCTGATCCATAAACTATGGGTATGGTGTTCAATATTTGAACTGCAATATTCTTTGCTGGGTTTTCTTCCAACAAAACTTCAGGTTTAATTTGTTCACGAACTTGTCGCAAAATTTTGGCAGTCGATTCAATCTCCGAACTTAAATCTCCTACGATTCCCAATTTTTCAAAAAATGATGCTATTGGTATTGTTAGATAAATTATTGCCTCTCTAGGCTGATAGCCTCTTGGAATACGTATAAACGGTACCTTAGCCTTTTGACAGTATTCCTCTAACTTTCCATTACTTGTAACAGCTAATATCTGCGTTTTTCTTTCAAGAGCTTGCGAAAATATACTTAAGACTTCCTCCGTATTTCCGGAATAGCTCACCAAAATCACGAGAGTGTTTTTATCAACATAATTTGGTAATATGTAATCTTTCACGGGAATAATTGGTATTTTCACTCTATTTTGAAGCCATGTGGCTATAATGTCTCCACTAATCCCCGAACCGCCCATACCAGCTATAACAATGGTTCGAAGCGGAATTTCCTCTTCTGGTAAAGTGTTCGGTTCTAATGTATAAGCTTGTAAGCATGCTTCAGGATAGCTCAAGACGTTTAAAATGGCATGTGACCTGTCTAACCTATATAAAGTATCTACATCATCTAAGCTTATTTTCATGCTGAACACCTTTATTTTATGAATCAGTCACAATTTAATAACTACCATTTTTTCCTTGGAATCTTTTTAACTCTATCCTGAGGTCTCCCAACAAGAACCTTTCCATCCACCTTAACTATTATGCCATCTGGAAGAATTATGTGAAAAGTACATATAGCCTTGGGTATTCTTTTAATTTTTCCATTTTCGGATAGAAAAAGGAGAGTTTTCTGCGTCTCATCTATTATCTTTCCCTCAAAATTTACAAGCGTAGGGTCTTTACTATCAACAATTTTCGCAAAGAGACCGATTAACTCATGTTGAACTATATTTTTAGGGGTAATTTTCATAAAAAGCACGATCACTTTTCTTCTTCTTTCATTATAGTTATTAATCTAGCTATTGTTCTTCTTAGTTCCCTTATACGCCCTGGATTTTCTACCGCGCCGCCCATAGCTTTCATTGCCATGAGCCGCATCAACTCTGTCTTTAACTCTTCTAACCTCTTTCTACGTTGATCAGGAAGCATTTTCCTTATTTCACTTGTCCTTAAAATAGCCATTACGATTCCTCCTCAACACCTTCCTCTTCCCTAATTTCCACTTCCTCTTCCTTTATTTTAACGTGATCAGGTAATTCTGCGTCTGGCCGCATAATCTTCACATGTATCCCCATGACTCCAGGTTTTAATAACACGTGAGTTACCGCTTCATCAACAAACTTATCAGCTGGATCACCTGTCTTTGCTATATATCCTGCTGTAAACTTTCTGTACTTTGCTCTCTGGCTTACCAGTTTTCCTCTTATAACGATTTCAGCTCCTCTAGCGCCTGCTTCCATTATTCTTCGCAAAGCGAAATATGCTGCTCTCCTGAAATGTATTCCTCTTTGAAGCGCCGCTGCTATTCTTGCCGCTACGACTTTTGCGCTTAGATCAGGATCTTCTACTTCCTCCACTTCGATCTGCGGATTTTCTATACCAAATCTTTCCTCTAAGATCTGCGTAAGCTCCCTTATATTATGTCCACCTCTCCCAATTATAAGCCCTGGCCTCGCTGCATAAATTACGACTCTTGTTCTTATTGGTGTTTTAAATAATTCCACACCTGCATAACCCGCTCTTTTCAATTCCTTTTCAAGAAACTCGTCGATTGCCGCTCTTTTCAAACCTTCCTGAATAAATACGTTTTTCAAAGGCATTTCATGTCACCCCAGAAGTTCCTCAACAATAATCTCAACATGAGTAAGCTGCTGAAATCTTGGAGTTGAACGGCCAAAAGCCCTAGGAATATATCTTTTAATCTTTGGGCCCATTTGAGCCGCAGCGTGAATTATCTTGCATTTCTCTGTGTCTAGTCCTTTATAGTCTGCGTTATTCTCTACATTTCTTAGGACTTCAAGGATCTCCTTTGCCGCTTTAACCGGGTATCTTCCTGAAGGCCACTTTTGTAATTGTCTTCGATGTCCAATTTCCTTATTATATCTTTTAAATGGAATCGGTTTTTTTAACGCTATTACATCTTCCAAGTATTCCATTGCATCTTTAAGCATCATTCCCTTTATTGTATGACATATTTCTCTGGCTGCCTTCAGTGATATACGTAAATCTCTACCTGAAGCCTTTGCTGTCCTATCTGGATCCACGTCTTTGATCGAATATTCCCATGTCGGCACAGTGAACACCACCTCTACCATTAGAGTTTCCTTTTTAAATACTTCTATAGCTCTGATTCCTAAAGACTTACCTGATCAAGCCAGTATAAAGTAATATTTTTTCTATTTAGAGGGTCCCCTGATATTTAATAAAGTTTTTATCCTTTACTTCCAAATATAAGGATTGTGATACTATAGCCTCGTCGTAAGGTTGTTACATAAATTTTAAGCCTCACTTTACTTTGAGAGCATATTGGACTAGAGGTTTATATGATTGTTTTATAGGGAAAATGTATTAATTATTTGAATAACCAAGAATGTATGTTGTTCACAACATTTAGATTTTAAAGCAGTTTATAAATGTGATAAATTGCGCTTTAGTTTTCTACATTTCCTAATATTTACTTTTAAACTATACCGTGGTAACTATTCTAGTCGATTCTTTTAGGTAAACTTTTTAAGTCATTTATTTTTGTGATGGTACGCAAATACACATATTTAAGGGTAGTGGACTCTTGCCTCTCGCACGCGAAAAAGTTAAAAACAATTTTATTATCCATGTTTCAAACTACTCTTTAACGTTTAACAATAATTTAGACCTATCTCCTTCGGAAATAAATTGGAGGTCTCTCAGAATGGTAAGAGACATAGGGTTAGGCGTTACTCCACCTAAAACAGAATGCAATGATCCAAATTGTCCATTTCACGGCAGTTTACCCGTTAGAGGAAGAATATTCGAAGGCATAGTTGTAAGCGATAAAATGAATCGGTCAGTCGTAGTAAGAAGAGATTACCTATGGTACGTTAAGAAATACATGAGATATGAAAAAAGAAAATCCCTTATTCACGCTCATAATCCCCCATGTATTAACGCTAAGATCGGGGATAGAGTAAGAATAGTGGAGTGCCGCCCTCTTAGCAAAACAATAAGCTTTGTCGTTATAGAAAAGTTAAGTGAACAAAAAGAATAGTGGAGGGAAAATAATTGCCTGCACGACGTATTCGTAAAATCTCTGTAGGATACAAGCCAAGAGTTACCCGCGGGCTTCCAGTTGGTGCAAGATTAAAATGCGCCGATAATACTGGAGCGAAAGAATTAGCAATCATTGCTGTTATCGGGTATAAAGGACGATTAAACCGTTTACCTTCAGCTGGAGTTGGAGACATGGTCGTAGTTTCGGTTAAAAAGGGTACACCAAAAATGAGAAGACAAGTTGTTAGAGCCATTATTATAAGGCAAAGAAAACCTTATAGAAGATATAACGGTGTTTGGGTTTCCTTTGAAGATAATGCAGCTGTTATAGTTTCACCTGAAGGTGAACCGAAAGGGTCAGAAATACGTGGTCCTGTAGCTAAAGAAGCAGCTGAAAAATGGCCAAGTGTAGCACGAGTTGCTAGCATAGTTGTCTAGGAGGATAGAGATATGCCAGTTCCAAAATCTAAACAACCAAGAAAACAAAGAAAGTTCCTATACAACGCTCCATTACACATTAGGAATAAGTTAATGACAGCTCCCCTTTCGCCAGATCTTAAAATAAAACATGGTGTTAAAAAATTACCAGTTAGAAAGGGAGACACGGTTGTTGTCACTAGAGGAGACTACAAAGATCTTGAAGGAAAGGTTGTAAAAATAGACCTCAAAAAATACAGAATCCATATTGAAGGCGTGACGAGAGAGAAAACTGATGGATCGACTGTATATTATCCTGTTCACCCCTCAAATGTTATGATTACAAAACTTGACTTAAGCGATAAGTGGCGGAAGAAAATTATTGAGAGAAAGACAGCCATAGCAGAAGAAAAATTTGAAGAAATGGAGAAAGAAGTTCAAGAGAAGTTAGAGGAGCCCTTAGAGGAGGTTGAAGAAGTTGGGTAAAAAGGGACCAAAAAGACATTTAAAACGCCTTCCAGCGCCGAAATTTTGGCCCATACATAGAAAAGAGTTTAAGTGGACTGTCAGACCCAGTCCAGGCCCTCATCCTATGAATAGATGTTTACCATTATTATTGATAGTTAGAGATATTCTCGGCTATGCAAAAACAGCAAGAGAAGCCCGTAGAATACTTGCTGAGGGAAAAATAAAAGTGGATGGTAAAATTAGACGAGACTACAAATTCCCAGTTGGGTTAATGGACGTTATAGAAATTCCTGATGTAAATGAGGCTTACCGCGTACTTCCACTTCCAAGGAAAGGTTTAAGCTTACATCCAATAAGTGATGAAGAAGTTAAATTTAAACTTTGCAGAATCGAGAACAAAAGAACTGTAAATAGAGGACACATCCAGTTAAATCTCCATGATGGGCGAAATATTCTCATAAGGGTTAATGATCCTACAAAGCCAGAAGAGGACACGTATAAAACAATGGATGTATTAAAAATAAGCTTACCAGAGCAAGAAATCGAAGAGTGCATCAAATTTGAAGAGGAAGCATTAGCGCTAGTAACTTGGGGGAAGAATATGGGACAAATAGGGAGAATAAAAGAAATTATCCATGGAGTAGGTAGGCGAATGAGCGTTGTCACCCTTGAAAGCCCCGACGGCGAACTATTTCAAACATCACTCGAATATGTTTTTCCCATTGGTCGAGATAAGCCTCTAATTTCATTACCACAACTATGAGGCTGAATATGTCAATATTCCAATTTATAGTACTTATTACATTAAATTAGATCAAAGAGGGTTAAAAATGGAGCTGCCTCCTCGGGAGAAAGAAGAAATACTTAAAAAATGGGAGAAAAACCCAATGTTAAAGCCTAGACTGGCGAAAGTGGTCGTAAACTTTGGAGTAGGTGCTAGCGGTGAAAGTTTAGAGAAAGGCATAAGGGTACTGGAAACGATAAGTGGTCAAGTCCCTGTGAAAATAAGAGCAAAAAAGACAATAAGAGAATTTGGTATTCGTAAGAAAGAGCCTATAGCATGTAAGGTAACACTCAGAGGTGAAAAAGCGAAAGAATTCCTTAGGAAAGCTCTAGAGGCTGTAGATTTTAAAATAAAAGCCTCAAGCTTCGATGGTTATGGTAATGTGAGCTTTGGAATAAAAGAACATATAAATCTACCTGGCGTAAGATATGATCCCGACCTTGGAATATTTGGTATGGATGTATGCGTCTCAATAGAAAGACCTGGCTATAGAGTTAAGCGAAGGAAAATTCGAAGGGCACGTATCCCTGAAAAACACAGAGTTCATCGTGATGAAGCCATGTTGTACTTAATGGAAGAATTTGGTGTAAAAATTGAAACGTGAGGAATAGGCATGAGTGAAGAAAGCAGGAAAAAATTTGGTAAAGGAAGCCGCGTATGTAGAAGATGCGGCACACATAGAGCAATAATACGAAGATATGGATTGTTAATTTGTAGAAGATGCTTTAGGGAAATCGCAGAAAAACTTGGATTCAAAAAACTGGGAGAAAGGTGATACAAAATGCCTCTATTAGATCCTCTTGCCGATGCTCTATCAAGCATCATGAACCATGAAATGGCAGGAAAAAAGACAGTTATTGTGAAACCCGCTTCAAAACTCATAGGAGAAGTACTAAAAATAATGCTACAA
>CAYYZD010000009.1:0-19553 GCA_964476035.1 uncultured archaeon | reverse complement strand
ATTTTTGAAAAAAGAATTGTTGAGAACTGTAAAGTATAAAATTTTGGCTGTTTTGGAGGAAGCCGGAAAGTTGAGTGTAAAAGAACTTGCAGCAAAACTGAACGTTTCTGAAAGGCAAATTAGGAAATATTTGAAAGAATTAGAGAAACAAGAATTTATTGAAATAAAAAGAGATATTCGTCCATATGTTGTTGTTCTCTTAAAGACTCCTTGGAACATTTAAGGGGAGCTCTTAAAATGAATATTGGAATTGTTTATTATATTAGTAAAAACAATTGGATTATTAGAGAGTTAAGTAGAGCTATTAGAGATCATGGCGGCAAACCCATTTATATCCCTATTAGAAGTATTACTTCAAATATTGCAGATGATGAAAGTTTTACTTCAGGTAGTTTAAATTTAATTAATGAAGTTAACGCCGTCCTTCTTAGAACCTTCGGTTTTGGAACTACTGACCAGATAACTTTTAGGGTCAGCTTTTTTGAACATTTAGAGCTTTGTGGTATACCTGTAGTCAACAGTAGTTATGCGTTTAGACGTGCTAAGGATAAGTACGCTACACTTTATATTTTGAAAAGAGCTGGTGTACGTGTTCCCAGGACCGTTGTAACGGAGAATTTAGGTGTTGCTGTAAGAACAGTCAAGAAATTTGGTAGGGTTGTTATTAAGCCTTTAATTGGCGCCCGTGGTCTTGGCGTTATCCGTACCGATAATTTTGACCTGGCGTACAGAATCCTAAAAGCTCTATACAGTCTCGGTTTTGTATTATATGTCCAGGAGTATATTGAAAGACCTAATAGAGATATTAGAGCTTTCGTCGTTGGAGATGAAGTTGTCGCATCTATGTATCGTTATTCCCCTCCTGGTGAATGGAAAACAAATATTTCAATTGGTGGTAGAGCTGAAGCCATAAAGTTAGAGGAGGAATTAAAAGAATTGGCTGTGAAGGCTTCTAAAGCTATAGGACTGGATTATGCTGGAGTGGATATTATTGAAAGTGGTGAGGGACCAGTGGTGATTGAAGTTAATGCTGCACCCTCTTGGCACGGTTTACAAAGGGTTAGTAAAATTGATATCGCGGATAAAATAATAAGACATGTTATTGGGAAAATTAAGAAATGAAAATCACTCTTTTTCCAACTTTTTAGTTTTAATTTTCCCACTATGAAGATCAATATTAATTTTTACTATTCCTTTTGGTGTTGGTATTATTACCTCTAAGCTATCTTCGGTCCTTTCAATGCGAGCCCACGGCACCCATTTTTTTGTTTTTGAATCCCAAGTGTAAGCTTTTATATTTGGTACTTCCTGCATAAACTTTTCAAGTTCAACCAGTGTTTCGAAAAAGAATGTTTTTTTATTCCCCGTTATGGCTTTAAATGGTTTAATGGGACCTTCTATAACTTTACATTCAGAACTTCTTGGAGGATAATGAATGTTTTTAAATGTTATATATCTATTTTGAGCATCGTAACATATGGTACAGTCTGCTGAAACGGTATTTGAAGTTGCGAAGCCTGAAACTTCATAAATTTTTCTTGCGACAGCAACAAAATGTGTGGAAGGTGTTTGGTTAAATTTTACCACTATTACACATGCATTTGCTTGTTCTTCTTTTGTTTTATCCCAGCGTATGAGTACTCTTCCCTCCTTTTCCTCAAAGATTTCATCTAAAAGTTTCTTTACAATTGTAAAAAAAGAAGGAGATTCCTCTCTAATTTTTACGTGAAGTGTAGCATTACGTATCCTTCCTCCTTCATCTTCGCATGTTCTAATGAGGTTCCAACAGTCCTCTTCGCTAAACTTAGTGCTCATTTAAATGTCCTCCACATGTTAGGGAAGACTAGAACTTCGACTTGTTATGAGGATGATAACCATTTCGACACTTCGTCCCTTTTCAATTTTTCAAATATCTTATTCTCAATGCTCGCTACTGCCAACTCAACATTATATGGCTCAAGTTCCTTTTCAGCGACTTCCCTTAGTGATTTTAGAGCTAATTTTATAGCTTCGTTAAGAGATAGTTCTCTTTTGTACTCTTTCTCGAGTATTTCATTTACCCGCTGTGCACCTCTTCCTATTGCTGTTGCTTGCCATTCCCAGTATGCTCCTGAGGGGTGTGTTGAGAATAGTCTGGGACCCGTTACATCGACTCCAGCAATTAGCAAAGCTACGCCAAAGGGACGAACACCGGCGGACTGCGTATAGTTCTGTTTTAAGTCACAGATTGTTCTGGTCAAGTCTTCTATTGTTATTGGTTCTTCGTAGTATAGTCTGTTTATTTGTGCTTGTACTCTTGCGTAGTCTATGAGTCTTCTCGCATCCGCATGTAGGCCTGCTATTGCAGCACCTACATGCTCATCAATAACATAAATTTTTGTTACGGAGTTTATTTCCATTAGTGAGCTTGTTAATCTTTTTTCAACTGCTAGTACTACGCCCTCTTTCACCTTTACCCCTATTGCTGAGGTGCCTCTTCTTACTGCTTCCACCGCATACTCTACTTGAAATAAGCGGCCATCCGGCGAGAAAATAGTAATTGCGCGATCATATCCCATTCCTGGTAAACGTATCAAGTTAAAAATCCTCCTTTTCTTACTAAGAATATTCGTTTCTATAATTAAGATTTATGTTATGAGGGTTAAGTCATCGAATAGGTTGGAGTATTTTCTAAATGAAGTAATTTAAACGTGGGAAGTTTGAAGAAGAATTTTTAGTTTTGATGGTTGGCCCATTAATGTTTTTAATCTCCTTTAATTTCTTTAAGTATGGTCTCTACCTTTTTAATTGGTAATATTTCAAATTTCTTGGTTTTAACCAATGCTTGCGCTATTTCTATATTCTCTGGTTTAAGATCTTCTTCCATTGTTGTTTTTAACGCGTTAATAGCTAGCTTTGTCGCTTGATTTATTGTAAGATTGCTTTTGTAATTTTTTTCTAAGTATTCTCGAGCTCTTTCCTCGTTTCTTCCTATTGCTGTTGCTTGCCATTCCCAGTATGCTCCTGAGGGGTGTGTTGAGAATAGTCTGGGACCCGTTACATCGACTCCAGCAATTAGCAAAGCTACGCCAAAGGGACGAACACCGGCGGACTGCGTATAGTTCTGTTTTAAGTCACAGATTGTTCTGGTCAAGTCTTCTATTGTTATTGGTTCTTCGTAGTATAGTCTGTTTATTTGTGCTTGTACTCTTGCGTAGTCTATGAGTCTTCTCGCATCCGCATGTAGGCCTGCTATTGCAGCACCTACATGCTCATCAATAACATAAATTTTTGTTACGGAGTTTATTTCCATTAGTGAGCTTGTTAATCTTTTTTCAACTGCTAGTACTACGCCCTCTTTCACCTTTACCCCTATTGCTGAGGTGCCTCTTCTTACTGCTTCCACCGCATACTCTACTTGAAATAAGCGGCCATCCGGCGAGAAAATAGTAATTGCTTGGTCATAGCCAGTGTGCGGCGCAAACACTTTCATCACCCTTCAATTTACACTTGTGTAATTTACATCGTAAGTTGTTATTATTAAAAATTTAAAAGTGTTGTTATAATAGTTAATTGGTCGTAAAATGTGTTTAGGGCCTTATAAAAATGATAAACCTCTGTTTTTAGGGATGTTTAGTTGGTATTCTGGGGATTTTTTAGAAGTGTTCAATATACTAATATGTCTGATTTTTGATTTAAAATCGGTGTATTGAACTTATTTATTTGGGAAAAAAGTAAAGTTAAGCTTTCTTTAATACCGACTCCTTTTATTAATATTGCAGGAATCACTGGAAAACCAGCAAACAACGGTTTTATCTTTTCTACCGGTACTGCATTTGGAAGATCTTGCTTGTTAGCCAAGATTATGCATGGGATATTCTCATTGGATTTCAAAATTTCCTTTAGAATTTCTTTTCCAGCTAATATTGAATTAAAATCAGTACTATCTATTATTAAGATGTAGCCGCGAGCCCCTTTTGCAACTATCTCTCTCATCATTGAAAATCTGTCTAATCCCGGCGTGCCGAAGAGATGTATAACTATTCCGTTGTATTCTATTGTTCCAAAATCTAGACCAACTGTTATTCCTCTGTGCCCCACATGTATTGATTGTCCCTTGGTAGCCAACTTAATGAAAGTGGTTTTTCCACTTTGGAAAGGCCCCGTAACAACAATCTTAATTCTAAACATTTTTTACACCTAGGTTTTTAATTTTCTACCTAAAACTTAAAGAATGGTATTTTCAAGATGATACACTGATGGTTGATAATTACATTAACTTCATAGCGATTTAATTAAAGTTGGCTGACTAAAATTTCTTGACATTTGGGTTTTAAAAAGTTTTTAGTACAGAAAAGTATATTTTGGTTAAGAATCTGATTTAAGTTGGATGATGAGGCGAACAACGAGTAAGATCAGATGAACGTACCAGCTCACTCTGACATAACACATCTTTATAAAGCGTAAGGGAAAATATTTGAGTTTATTTGGTTTCTTCTTTGACTGATGCAAGTTTAAGTATTGTTATTGTGTTACTGCCGCTTGCAACTGCCTTAAAACTTTTATTTAACTCATTTTTGTAAAGGAACTTTTTAAGAAATAGCCTTACCTTTCTTTTCGAAATCTCTTTTTCCGATCTAATTATGATATTGTTTCCTTCTTTTTCTACGTCAAATTCCGGGAGTTTTAGCTTTAAGAATTCTACAAGTTCATCTATTAGAGTTTCACGTTCCAATGAAAGTTTTTCAGCGTCAATCAAACATTCACCTTTCATTAGCTGCACCTCTTTAGGGGACTATAAGAAATAAGAGTTTTATTTTAAGTTTTTGGGTTAAATCCCATTATGTATGTTTCTCCGTCTATATCCCATTTTTTGGCGTGTAATGTCTTTGGTTCTTCATCCTTTGGCCCTAAAACATCTAGTTTTTCGGCTCGTACTTCTCTCATGATTAATTCTTTTCGTTCTTTCAAGAGGTCAGCTTGCTCGTTATTCGGACATTTGACAAAAGCTTTTATCTTTACTTCTACTTCAAGGCCTACTTCCTTTCTCATTTCCTGTAGTCTTCTAATGACTTCTCTTGCTAATCCCTCTGCTTTGAGTTCTCTCGTGACTGTAATATCTAGGTACACTCTGCCTCCTAGGAATTCGCCAACTGCGTAGCCCTCTAGAATTTCCTCTCTGAATTTCACATCGTCTCTCGTTAACTTAATGGTTTCACTGTCAACAGCTATCTCAAAGAAGCCCTTTTCGTTGATGGATTTAAGAACTTCTCTTCCGTTTAATTTTTTAATTGCTTCAACTACTTTAGCTGTCTTTTGTTTGAATTTCGGTCCTAATGATGCAAAATTAGGCTCAACATATACGTTTCTGAACTTTTCTTCCTCGCTTAAGTGCAGAGCAGAAACTTCCTTTATGTTTGCTTGATCTTTGATTAGGTCTTGGAGATCTTTAACTGTTTCAACAACTTCTTGGGAGTCTGTTACTACGATGGCCTTGCTAAGGGGTTGTCTTATTTTTATTGGTGGTTTTGTTGATTGTCTTGCCTGTATGATTGCTGAAACGATGTCTCTTGCAAGCATTACTTGTTGTTCAAGCTTCTCATCTACAAGTTCCTTTATTGGTGTTGGCCAGTCACATAGGTGAACGCTTATCGGTGCATCCTTTTCAACTGGTCTGACGAATTTTTGATATAAGGCCTCTGTTATGAATGGTATAAAGGGTGCAAGTAAAAGCAAACAGTTTCTTAGAATTGTGTATAGGGTTGTATATGCTGCAAGCTTTTCTTTAGCTTCGGTTTCTATCCATACTCTACGTCTGACGAGTCTTATATACCATCTGCTAACATCCTCTATTATGAAATTTAGGAGTAATCTTAAAGCTTCGTGAAATAGGTATTTGTCCATGTTGTTGGTAACTTTCTCGATTATCAATTGTAGTCTTGAGAGGACCCATTTATCTTCTATTTTCATGAACGGTAGAAGTTCTTTTAGGGAATGTTCTAATGGGTTAAATTTGTCCATTTCCATGTAGGTTGATGCGAAAACGTATACATTCCATATTATGTTTAGATCTCTTAGGGCTTCTTTTACGCCGTTCCAGTTAAAACGTATGTCTTCCCAAAGGGTGCATTGTAATTCGTATAGACGTAGGGGATCTCTTCCATATTTTTCTATAACTTCTTCAGGCGCGATGTAGTTTCCTAGGCTTTTATGCATTTCTCTACCTTCTGCATCAAGGGTAAATCCGTGCATTACTACTGTTTCGTAAGGTCTTCGATTGAAAGCTATCATAGACGTACAGAGAAGCGTGTAGAACCAGCCACGAGTTTGATCGTGGCCCTCTAAAACGACGTCTGCAGGCCACCACTGTTCAAATTCTTCTCGGTTTCGAGGATAACCTAAACATGCAAAGGATGCTATACCTGAATCGAACCATACATCAATAACGTCTGGGACACGCTGCATTTTCCCGCCGCATTCACAATTCAAAACTATTTGGTCGACCCAAGGTCTATGTAGTTCAAATTCGCTTGGCACACTTACTGCCATTTTAAGTAAATCATCTTTTGATCCTATGACAATTTTTTTGCCACATTTGCTGCATGTCCAAATGGGTAAAGGTATACCCCAGTATCGTTGTCTTGATATAACCCAGTCTCGCACGCTTTCCAGCCAGTTTCTGAACCTGCTGGCGCCGGCCCATTCCGGAATCCATTTAACTCTTTCGTTTTCTTTCAGCATTTTGTCTTTGAACGCTGAAACTTTTATGAACCATTGTTTTGTCAAGCGCAGGAGCAAGGGGGTTTTACAACGCCAACAATGGGGATAACGGTGTGTGACCTTACCGGACCACAATAGAAGGCCTTTCTTTCTCAGGTCCTCGATTATTTCTTTGTCTGCATCCTTTACAAATAGACCAGCATATTTGCCAGCTTCCTTGGTGAATACTCCTTTGGTATCTACGGGGCAGACTGCTGGTAGACCGTAGGTTAAGCCAACTTCAAAGTCTTCTTCACCGTGGCCTGGCGCACTGTGTACACATCCAGTACCTTCTTCTAATGAAACATATTCTTCGCTTAAAACTACACGGTATGCCTTACCTTCTTCTAATAGCTTACGTTGAAGAGGAACTTCATCAAGTAGTGGTGGGAGATATCGTAGGCCTTCGAGTTTTTGTCCTGGGAATGTTTCTAAAACTTCAAACTCTTTGCCGATTTCTCTGAAAACTTCGTTACATCGCTTCAAAGCTAAAATGTATATTTCATCGTCTACTTTAACTTTAGCGTAGATGAAGTTGGGGTGAACCATTACTCCTGTGTTACTTGGCAATGTCCATGGCGTGGTGGTCCATATTAAAATGTATTCTTTTTCCTTTCCTTTTACTGGGAATTTTACGTAGATTGATGGATCCGAAACTTCTTTGTATTCTTGAGCTACCTCATACCCGGATAAAACTGTTTCACATCGTGGACACCAGTGGACCACCCGTTCTCCTTCATATAGTAACCCGTTTTCCCATGCTTTCTTGATTAACCACCATGCTGACTCAATGTATTCATCTTTTAATGTTAGGTAGGGGTTGTCCCAGTCCATCCAAACTCCTAAATTTTTGAATTGTTTCGATAATTGACCAGCGTTATATAGTGCTATTTCTTTACATTTTTTTACAAATTTGTCTATACCGTATTTCTCTATGTCGGCTTTCTTGTGAAATCCAAGCATTTTTTCAACTTGAACTTCAATTGGTAGTCCGTGACAGTCTACTCCTGGCTGATCTCTTAAGAAATGGCCTTTCATTCTTCTATATCTTATAATTACGTCCTTTAATATCTTGTTTAAAGCTGTTCCAAGGTGTATTCCTGCAGAAGAAGCGTATGGAGGGCCGTCTAAAAAATAGAACTTTTTGTTTCCTTTATTTTTGCTCTTTGCCTTCTGGTATGCTTTTTCTTTCTGCCATAGTTGAAATATTTCTTGTTCGACTTTTTGTGGATCATATGTGCCTGTTATTGCCTTTACATATCTCTCCATGTTAAACACCGCCGTTTAAATCGATTAAGTGTGAAGAGTACATATGGGTGAGGGCACTCTACTCTGATTAGAAAATATGTTCCTATTTTTAATGTTGGTATTGAAAAATAGTTTAATTTGCATGTTAAAGGATTTTCTAAATTATTTAAAATACATTCATAATTTAAGAATGAATACCAAGTGCTGGATTTGACAATCCCTCACCGAAGTTCACCTTCAGAAAATGTAAACTTTTCTTTTATAAAGCTTTGGTTAATTGTTATCGATGATATAATTCTTCAGTCTTTGCATGTAAAATGGCCTAGTAAAACTAGAGAATAGTACTTTCCTGCTGGAAGTATTTTTGTTCACAGTACTGCTTTTTCACGGTAATGAATGACAAGATTCTTTCTATTCGGCTTTGATAAATAATAAGATTTATTCTTTTAGGGTTATCTGATGTAATTCTAATATTTTAGGTATTATTAGAGTTCCAGTGATAATTTTAGTGGTATTCCGGTGATTTTTTGAACCGACTCTTCAATAATAGATACTGTTGTCTCTATCTTTTCTTTAACTTCTTGTAGATTGTTTTGAGCAATTTTGAGCTCTGATTTTAGCCTATCAATTAATTTGTTCATTTCATCGATTAATTTTCTCTCATTAATTACTTTCTGTATCTCTTCTTTTTGCAGGAGTTCTTTTCGCTCTTTTAGGAGACTCATGTATTCATTTGATAGTTTTTTTAATATGTCTTGGTTTACGACATTTTCTAAAACTCTTTGAAGTTTTTTGGTTAACCGTTTTTCTAACTCCAGTTTCTCCTCCCGCGCAAGAACGTCCATTTTGAGAAGTAGTATTTTAAGTTTTGATGCGTCATTATCTTCGTTAATAAAAGTGTTAAAGGGTTCGCTGATATACTTGGTTAATATTTCCTTTTCTTCTAGTTTTAAGGCTACCTCTCCGCTTGTTGCCAGGTTGAGGAATTTTTTAAGAGGTTTTCTTAGACCATTCAATATGCTTGCTATTTTTGTTTTCAGTGCTTCGATCTGTTGCTCCACTCTTGTTAATTCTTGGAACTGTTCCTGTTTTTCCATTTCTGTGAGCTTTAGTTTTAGTTTTTCTAGTTCACTTTCTTTTAAATCAATTTTGTGCTCTAAGCTTGAGATTTGTTTTTTAATGTTATCCAGCTGTTTTAGGAGTTTTTTTATCGCGTCTAATTCATTATATACTTTTTCTATGTTTTCAACATCAATGTACTCTGTCTCAATGAATTTTTTCAGCGCATCTGATGCATCTTTAAGCTTTTTGATCAAACCTTTAGCTCTTGTTCTTAATATTATAAAGTAGGGATGAATTTTGTGATCCAGTTTATTTTTCGTTCTCTCCAAAGTTACGAGATTCTCTGTAAGGTTTTTATAGAATTCTGTTATACTTTCGTGGGTTATTTCTGAGGGCATTTTTATATTTGAAGTCGTGTTTACGATGTTTTCTCCGAATTTTTCCAAGGATCGTACAGCGTCAAGATATCCTGCTTTCTTTTTTGCAAGAACTTCTACACCTTCCTTTAGTTCTTCCTTACTTTTTCTAATCATGTCGTGTGCTTCTTCTTCTAAGCTCTCCAGAACTTTTCCAATGTTTTTTATAATCTGTTTTCCCTTTTTCCTGGTTTTTTGAACCTTCTTTTCCGTGACTTTTTCAAACTTTTTTTGAAATTCAGTCAGGGAGAGTGTTGACATGTTCTTCACCGTTTAACTTTCCAATTTTTCAAGTGCGAGTTCAATATAACTCTTTCCAATCCAATCACTATATTTAAATCCTAATTTGCCTAAATATCTCCATAACTTGTTTTTTATGTTCCTAGGATCTTGTTCTATTGATGTTTCAACACTCGCTTGTAAAAAGGATCCCAGAAATGCCGATTTATCTTTAGTCTTAACTAGTTCAACGTTTTTATCGAATTCTAGTTCTATGTTATTTACTCTATATCTCTCACGTATTTTTTTAATTACCGCTAATGGCTCAAATCCTAGTCTTTTAAGTATTCTCTCTAAATTTTTGAGGTCGCCGGGTAATATTTGAATTGATATATCTTCTCTAATCTCTATGTCTTTCCCATGTCTAGGGCCTTTCCAAGTCAGCTCAACATGTTTTACTTGTCTACTATCTTGGTCATACTCGACCCTTAAACGTAGATGTTCATCTTTTAGGAATAAGGTTTTTTTGTAATCGTAGTAGGTGTCAAATTGTATTATCTTTTTGAGAAGTAGGGAATTTTCTTTAATCATTTTGGAGATTTTATCAACATCGCGGACAACGACTTTTACCTCATACTCTTTGAACAATTATAACCCTCTCATTCAAGTCGGGTGCGTTCCGACGCTGAATATATTTTGCAATTTTTAGCTAATAAGTTTTATAAAATGCTTAATAGTTCTAGGAAATTTTGTATAAGAATTTATGTCTACAGATCGTTAAGGGCTTGTCCTTCTTCTTTATAAACCAAGAGCCGTACAATTAGTTATCACTTATATTATGAATAGCTCGATGTTTATACGGTGAGGAGACTGAATCATATTATACAGCCGTAAAATAATATATCATAAACATGCAATTTCTGGTAGTTCTGCCATTAGATATTTCCATTGGAGAAAATGGTGATGTCATAGTTTCGTATATTTTATGGCTATATTATTTGCAAAATAAAAATATTTTTGCTAAGAATGTATTTTTTAGTTAAGGTTTATTAAGCAAGTGTTTTGAGAACTATACCTCTTCTTTTATTGTACACAGTTACGTATCATCATTACTCATGGTAATATGGAATGTATCTTAATCATGGTTCACCTAGATAGTGATGAACCTAGTGGGTAACAAGTATTAGTGAACAAAAGCGTTAAATTAATAAAGGAGATATAGTAATGTTGTATACAGAAAGTGGTAAGAACATATGCATATACAATCCATGGGAGGATGTAAGATATGCCTAAAGAGGCAGAACTACCTTTGGCTCCAGTTGATAGAATTATCAGAAAAGCTGGTGCGAAAAGAGTAAGTGCGTCTGCTGCCGAGGCTCTAAGGGAAATAGTGGAAGATATTGCCGTCGATATCGCAAAGAGAGCAAGAGCAATTGCCGCACATGCTGGACGAAAGACTGTTACTGGTTCGGACATAAAACTAGCTTACTCGCAAGCGTTCAAGAGATAACAAGACTAAAACAATTATAATCAATATTATTTTTTATTTTTGTGATAAAGTTAAAATAATGTTTGGTTTGTTAGTTCTTGCACGCTTATTTCGAATGCAGCAACTGGATTTTCTATTTTAAAGTTTTCTAGGACTTCTGGATGAACTTCTCCTACAATTCCCATCTCTTTGTTGTTTACGAGTATTTTTGCTGTTCTTCCTTCGATAAACGATGAGTGGGATGTTCGTTCTATTTCGAATCTGATTTTAAGGTTTCTTAGTATTGCATAGAGTACTGCTTGTATGTCTTCGTAGCCCACCGAGTAATCGCTTATCAAGGCTGCGAGGTTTGTATTGTTCCTTGTCTTTGTTTCACTTAGTTTGTCTAGTACTATGACATCTCCTATTTCAAATATTCTGTGGGGAAGTTCCACATGCGCGTTTTTGCTTAGGATGTTTAATAGTCCAGGTAATAGTGAATGACGCATCACGGAAAATTCTTTTGAGACAGGGTTTGCTATCTTTACCAAATTTACATTTTTTAGTCTCATTTTTCTTACTTGAACGTCTTCGCTTGACATTACGTAGTAAAATATTTCTTGGAAGCCTAACCCGACCATTAGATCTCTGATTTTTCTTATTATTTTGGTTTTAGTGAGTTCTTTGCCTACGGTTATCGTTGGGGGCAGTTCTGGTTCAAGTTTATTATATCCGTATCCTACTGCTATATCTTCAACCAAATCGATTGGATGGAGGAAGTCTACTCTATATGGTGGTATTTTGACTCTTATTTCCTCACTATTTAATAATTTTGCTTCTAGTCTTGCTTTTTGCAGACACTTTATCATTTGGCTTGGTGAAAGGTTTAGGCCTAGGATTTTGTTTGCATAACTAACTTTTATTGTCATTTCTGTTGGTTTAAAGTCTGGTGTTTTTATCTCTTTGCCGGGATAGACGATTTTAACTGATTCAATGCTTCCTGTTCGCTCTGCTATGTTTGAGGCCACTATGTTTAATGTTGTTGTAACTATTCTCCAATCTGTTCCTGTTACGTCAATGAAGAGATTTTTTGTTTTCTCCGTAACTTGTGTAACTATTCCATTAATTATTGGGGGAAGAGACAGAACTTGGTTGTTTTTATCGACCAGTAGGGGATATTTATCATATTTTTCTATTATTTTCCCGTATTCTACTCCTTTTGGATGTTTTTGTAAGATTTCTCTTCCTGTCATCTCTTTTGTTTCACCTAGCGGTATGAACTTTATTTTATCAGGTTCTTCTGCGTAGTATGTGAAAGGAGGTTCTACGTTATCCAAGTCGTGAATTCCTATCGATCCTTTTCTCCTATTCCTGCAGTGTGTTGTATGCAGTTTTTCTTGAAGCTGCATAATTTGTCTGATTAGTGGGTCTGACATTTCTATTCCTCTGATTATCGCGCAAGCAATATAGGGTCTTACTGAAGAAACTGTCTCATCAACTTTTACAGCAATGTTTGTTTCTTTAATTTTGTAGGTTGGTGGACCGAGTTCTATTTCAAGAAAGCCTTTTAGTGCTCTTACTAATCCTTCTGTTGATAACATGTCCGGTCTGTCGCTGGTTATTTCAACGGATAACTCGTAGTCAAGAGGCATATCTCTCTGCTCTATGGGTGTAACTCTCTCTACCTCGCCCTTGATTAATAGAATATATTCTTTCAAATCTTCAAGTGGTATTTGTCTTCCGAGTAGTTGACATAAATCGTTATAGAGTATTTGTATTGTTGGCATTAGAGCACCTCCTTTTCTCTTAACCATTCTAGATCGTGCGTGCGTAGGTATCTTATGTCGTTTACGCCTAATGCGGTCATTGCAAGTCTTTCAACCCCTATTCCCCATGCTAGTACTTGGACTTCTGGATATGGGATGTCTAGGGGGATCAATACTTCTGGTCTGAAGAGCCCTGAGCCTGCTACTTCTATCCATCCAAGTTCTGGGTGTTTTATGAAACATTCTACACTTGGTTCTGTGAATGGGAAGTATCCTGGTTTGAATTTGAATTCTTTAAAACCTAATGCTTGTAGTATTTCTTTTAATGCTCCTAGTAGGTGTCTTAGAGTCAAACCCTTGTCGACTACGATGCCCTCGCATTGACAGAATTCCATGCTATGTGTGGCATCAAGTACATCTGGTCTGAATACTCTATCTATGCAAAACATTTTAATTGGTGGTTGTTTATGTTCAATTAGATATCTCATGCTTACCGCTGTTGTTTGTGATCTTAAAATTAAGCGCTGTGCAAGGTCGAAGGACCACTTGTATCCCCATCCCCTCGACCCGGTTATCCATCCGTTTTCATGAATCGCCCTTACTCTTTCTGCAAGTTCCTTTGATTTTATTTCCCCTTTGCTTGGATATTTCAATAAGTATGAGTCGTGGATCTCTCTTGCTGGATGGTCTTGCGCTTGGAATAGAAGATCAAAGTTGTAAAATTCTAATTCAACATATGGGCCTTTTGCTTCTTGGAAACCTAAACCTATTAAGGCTCTTCTGACTTCTTCTAAAAACTCGAGGTATGGATGTTTCTTTCCGGGATATATTTTTGGGGGTTCGATTGTTACATCATATTTTTTTAGTTTTACTTCTTTCCATCTTCCTGTTACTATTAATTCTCTTGTAAGCTTTTTAACCATCTCTGGTATTACAATTTTCCCTTTTGCAACATCTTTGCCGAGCTCTGTTATTATGACTGTTCTTTGGGTTTCGTTTTTTGCAATAACAAGTTTTCTCCTAATTAATTCATCTATGATCTTTGGTTTTTCTATTTCTTCTATGGTAATTTGTTTCTTTTCTCTTACGGTTTTGAGGATCTCTTGTTCAGGTAGCCCTTCTTCTACTATTTTTGCTCCTTCTTCCGTTATCGCGATGCAAGGTTCCTTATCTTTTATTATTTTTGCCCATTTTTTGCTTCTAAGATGACCTATAGCTAAATTTATTTGCTTCTTCATTAATCCTTCGATTCCCTTTTCTAAAAGTTCTTTTATGGGTACCTTCGTTTTTTGCAGGAGAATTTTTAATACTCTATACTCAGGTAGCCCTTTTTCGGCGTACTCTAACCCTTCTTCTGTTAGCTCAATTTTTGTTATTTCCTTTTCACGTACTTCGACTAGTTTTTTGTTTTTTAACGAATATATTGACGTTAAGATTTTTTTCAGTGGGATTTTTGAGTATTCTGATAGTTTTCCTGGCGTTGCTTTGCCTCCGAGAGCATAAAGTGCGTTGAGAGTTTCTCTTTCAATTGGATATATCTCCATTTCATTGGTGTCTCTTCTAGTTATGTTTGGCACCTCCACTAAGGGTTATTAGCTTGTTTAGAAGTAGTGTGTAGTTTAGATTGATAGGATGCACACTATTTTGAAAAAGAAGCTCTTTCTTTTTTGTTACTAAAATTGGCAGGGCATCCCAACCATACTCCAGATTTGACTACATGAAATCTCATGTCATTACTTAAAAGTTTTTCCATGATATCTCTGAGTTAGCATAGTAGTAAAGCATAAATTAGGAAGATTGATGAAATCTGATATATTGAACGACTTAAGTGTGCTATTGCTTGCATAATTGACATTTATAAGGATGGTTGTGATGAAGGGTGTCACTGCAGGAATTAAAGCAGTAATTTTTGATCTTGATGGAACTCTGATAAAATTCAAGTTAGATATTGTTGGAATGAAAAAGGAAATTATTCGTAGGCTTTCAGAACTTAATATTCCAAGAAACTTGCTTAGTTTGGATATTAAAATTGTGGATATGATTAAGATATCTAAAGAATACCTTTTGAGAATTAACCGTGAAGATTTAGCTTCAAAGGTTGTTCCCCTAATATTTAGTATAGCGGACGAGTTTGAAATTAAAGCAGCTAAGGTTAGCGAGTTAATTGATGACGCAAAATTGGTTCTTAGATGTATTAAGGAACTTGGACTTAAGGTAGGTCTTTTAACGAATAATGGTAGACTAGCTACAAATATTGTCTTAGAAAAACATAACATAGCTGAGTTTTTTGATGTTATCATTACGCGAGATGATTCACAAGCCCTTAAGCCTGATCCCGCCGGGCTTCGATTAGTATTATCAGCTCTTAATGTCTCCTCAGAAGAAACAATTTTTGTAGGAGATAGTGTAATTGATGCACGTGCAGCTAATGAAATAGGTGTACCGTTTTTTGGAATTAAAACCGGCCTGCACAAGAAAGACGATCTTCAAAAAGAAAAAGCAATCATGGTCTTTGATAGTTTAAAGGGTTTCTTACAGTTTATTCTGGAAAAAATAAATAAAGATTTATTTTAGTTTTTCTGTTAATAATCTCCCTAGTCTTCTTATTCCGGTTTCTATGGTCTCCTCATCTCTGTAGCTAAAACCAAGACGCATAGTATTAATATGAGGTGAACTTTTTTCTATCTTTTTTGTGTCTGGATTGTAGGCATATCCTTTTATTGGGTAGAAGGAACGTCCCGGTACATACAGTATCTGATTTGGTAGAGCTACTTCCTCTAGGAATTTCTTTGCGTCGAACATTTTCTTTGATTGCCACCATATAAAGAAACCTCCTGTTGGATCGGTTCTCTCTCCTTCCGGAAATGTTTCATCCATTGCATCGCGCATCGCTTTACATCGTTTCTCGTAAGTTTTTATAATCTCTGGTAGGGTTTTTTCAAGATAGTTAGCATAGTATATCCTCAGGATTTTCTGTATTATGGAAGGTGTACATAAGTCTAGGTACCCTTTGTCCTTTATTACCTGTTCTCTTAGAGCATCTGGCATGACAGAGTATCCTACTCTGAACGGTGCTGCTTCCTTTGATGTAGTTCTTAGGTATGCTACCCTTTGATTCTCTTTATCGAAACTTTTTATGGCTGGAAGTTTTTCTTTTTTAAATTGTATCTCTCTGTAGGCTGCATCTTCTATTATTAGAAGATTCCATGATTCAGCTATATCAAAGAGTTGTTTTCTTCTTTTTGTTGGTAGAGTTGTACCTTTTGGGTTATCTGAGTCAACAATAACATATAGTATTTCTGGTGGTTTTTTAATGTTGTCCGATTTTTCTGCTGCTTGGAGAGCTTCTTCTACGTATTCAGGTATGATTCCGTTTAGATCTGTTGGCACGCATATAACTTTTGCCCCAAGTTTCTCTGCTGGGGTTACGAAGCCAAGATAAACTGGTGCCGGTGCAAGTATTGCGTCTCCTGGATCAATTAATGTATCTAATATCGCGTAGATTGCTTGTTGTGAACCTGTTGTTATAATTACTTCCTGCCATCCATCTTCTTTACTAAGTGGTATTCCATCTTTTTTACGTAAATATTCGGCTAATGTCTCTCTGAAAGATCTAAGTCCAGCTGTTGGGCCGTAATTGTATTCATCTATTACCTCTTGTCTCCCTTCTGGTTTCTTTTTTATTTTTTCTAATTGTTCAGTGCCGAGCTCGATTAATATCTTTGCAAATACGTCTACTGGTATCGCTCCGGGCTTTCCTCCAGCAAAATAATATGGTACATCGTATCTTAATAGTCTTCTTATTTCTGATTCTGGTATAAACTGTGTCCAGGCAGCAAAGTCGAAAAACTCTAATTTTGATTTCATGGTGAGCTCAACTCTTTCCCTTCACTTATATTTGCATGTGAAACTAAGGTATTTAACCATTATAATAATTTTTCTTGCGAAAAATAAAAAATGAAAATTTCGTATTTCTTGAGGGCTACGCTTTCGTTGCATATCTTTCTTAATGAATTAAGGTTCCTTGAGTAATTTCCTGGTTAAAAATTTTTAACTATATGAGTATGTAGTCAAATTGCTCGTTAGAAGTTAAGATTACTTGATTTTTCGCATAAGGGACTTGATGGTATACTTAGATGTTGAAATTAATGCAATGATAACAAGTAAACCTGCGAAGTATATTAATCCTATCCAGTCAAAAGCTTTTACGAATAGGCCTCCGACAAGTCCTCCTAATGTATCGCCGAACCCTAACATCATGCTGTATACTCCCATCACTGGTCCTCGTTTGTCCTCTGGGGTCTCGTCAACCACTGATGCAAGAGCTGCTGGTGGTAGTGCGCCAATACCAATTACTAGCATTCCAATTAATGTAAGTATTGGTATTGGGATGTCCATTAAGCTTTTTATGTTTGGAAACACCATAAATATTATTGGTATTAGGGTTATTAGTCCTGTTAGGCTTACTACACCTATGATTAAAACTTTTGTTCTTCCAATTTTGTCTGATATGTGACCCCATATTGGTTGTAGGAGGCCGAACGCTGTGCCTGCTGCTGCAAATAAAAGACCCGTTTGCAATCCGCTTACGCCAGCTTCTTCGGATATTACGGGGCCAAAGGTCGATGCCATGCCAAAAAGCGTTGTAATACATAGCCATAGAGGGAGAAGATTTCTTAGTTTTTCGTTTTGCCAAACTATTTTGAGATCTTTAATGGATGATATCGATTCTATTTCTGTCTCTTTTCTTTCTCTTCTGGCTTCATATTCTATTACAAAAATGAGGATTGTTATCGCTGCTATGAAGAGAGGCATTGAAATTGAGAGAAAGCATTGAACTATGTTTGATAAGTTGTTGCTTACATTGAAGTAGTCGTAGAAGAAGCCGCCGTAAAGGAAGCCTGCTATATATCCTGATATGGTTGAATAGTCGTAGAACCCCATTAGTTTTCCCCGTTGCTCTGGCGAAGCGTAATCAGATATTAATGCAAGGGTTGAGCTAACTTTTGCTGCAGCACCTAGCCCTACTATTGCGTGAATTGAAAGCAGCCAAATGGTTGAGTTTGAAATAGGTATTATTGCAACTGTTATACCTGCAAGTAATGTACCGTATAGCATTACTGGTTTACGGCCTACTCGATCTGCTAGAACCCCAAAGTAAGCAGCCGTTATCATTTCGCTGATTGAATAAGATATGTCTATAAATGCTATTTCCAAAGGGTCTTTTCCGATGACGTTTAGATATCTTCCAAATACTAAAAGGGTTGCAGAGAAGGAAGATCTTAATAGAAATGTAGCTATATATAGGGCAACTAGTGAAAGAGTGTAAGATCGAAGCTTTTTCATAATAGATCCCCGTATTAGCATTCAGTTAAAAAATGTTGATAGTTGACTCTGTAAATTGTCATTATCATAATAATTAATGTTATTGTTACCTTTATTTTGAAAAATTATTAAAGTATTTATACGAATAAAAACAGCTACTTAGATTTTTTACATCGTTCAACGTGTTTTTTCCTAAATTCTACCCAGAAGTTTTCAAGATTTTTACCGCAATATGGGCATCGTCTAAGTCTCGGTATATGCATCACCTCGCTGAACCCCTTTGTTTCGACTCGATTGAAGTAAGATGTTAAAGGGTTACCTCTTTTATAAATTTGCCCATGTAGTTTGAATATCTATTTAGGGATTCAAAAGTTAGAGTAATGCGTGAAAAAATTACGAATAGTTAGGTGAAACTATTGGAATTTATATGCTTCTCTTCAGACTCTTTAATGGTGAGTAAGATGCCTCCATCAGGACCTGCTGGCCCAGGAGATGCACCATGGCCACTATAACCTAAACATCTCTCTTTTTTATCTTTCCACAACTTTAGCATTTGCTAGGCTAAAGTTTTGAGTTGAGCTTTGTACATATCTATAATTTCTTTTGTCGAAGTTGCGTCTTCTGGGGCTTTGTCTTCTCTCCACCTACCAGTAAACCGGGGAAACCTTACCGCTATTCCTGTCTCTTCCTTAATTACTCCCCATGCACATGTATGTACGGGTGAAAGGGTGAGTTCGTCACCAATAATTTCAATAACCTTAGTAGGAACAAACCAAAAGTCTGGTTCTAATTTTGATATAACTCTCGGGTGACGGTGGCTTATTTTATGTTTCTCTAATATTTTTGGTAGGTTCTCGAGGTCTTCGTCTGTAAAGCCGCTTCCAACTTTGCATATTGTTTCAAACACGTCTTTTTCCTTATTATATACGGCTACTAGGAGGGCCCCATATGTTCCCGCTCGTTTTCCCTTTCCCGCAAATGCTCCTACAATCACAACGTCTATTGGTTCAACCATCTTTGACTGGTAACTGCGTTTTAATTTTATCCAGAGCCATCCTCTTGCCCCCGCTTGGTATATGCTATCTGGTTTTACGGATTTAAGTAATAATCCTTCACAACCGTTTTCAATTGCTTCTTCGAAAAACTTTTCTATCTCCTTTATATCGCTGGTAACGATTGCTGGGGCTATTTTTATGTTGTTTTCCTCTACAATTTCTTTGAGTCGTTTCCGTCTTTCCACGTATGGTTTTGTTGTGTAATCAGATCGGAAGAGCACACGTCTGAACTCCAGTCACTGACCAATCTCGTATG
>CAYYZD010000008.1:0-19602 GCA_964476035.1 uncultured archaeon | reverse complement strand
TTGGATTTTGTGGTGTAAAGCTGGAACTTAGGTGGCCGTGAATATAATTCTCACACATAAATTTAAGGACTGCGGGGGTGGTATTGGTGGCCACGGCTACCAAGGAAGGAAAGATAGAGGTTAAAACCTGTTCTGAAAAATTCTTAAATGGTATTGAACAAATATCTGAACTTGCTATCAAAACTGCAATAGAAAACAATCATAGAAGAATGTTTGTTTTTTGTGGGAGTGATAAGAGAATAATTGATGCCGCTTATAAAGTCTTCTCTAAGTTCATTGAGATTAGGAGCGGCACACAGGTAAGAATACTCTATGTTGCAGTAGATATTTCTTCTGGAAGCGAAAAGGAACTATATGCAGAATTTAAATCAAGGGTGGAACAAAACTATAAAGCGTTTGAGATTAACGGTATCAGTTTTAAAAATACAGATAGTGTTATGGGGCAAACTTTCGATGTACTAGTTTTGGATCTAAATAGAGATTTAAATCCTAATGACCTTGGCCGGTTAATCGAAACTGTCAGTGGTGGTGGAATTATATTAATATTAGCTCCTCCAATGGATAGATGGCTAGTTATGAAAACACGTTTCCACAAAAAACTTATAACTCCTCCTTGGACAATTGATGATGTTCCCGGTAGATTTAATAAAAGATTTATAAGAAAATTAAAGGAACATCAAGGTATTTACATTTTTGATGTAGATGAAGAAGTTGCCTTAAAAGTTGACAAAGAACAAACTATAGATAGAAGTCAAGTAGCCACGAGCATTCCTGAAGAACATCTACTGCCAAAAGAAGTTTACGAAATGGCTTTAACCCAAGGGCAGGTGAGAGCCCTAAAGATAATGGAAAGATTTTTGATAAAAAAGGAAAAGAGACCAGTTATTGTTATGATTGCTGACAGAGGACGAGGAAAAAGCGCTATAGTTGGAATAGCCATAGCTGCAATAGCGCATAAATTAAAGAAAAGTTTTCCGTCTGGTAGGGTGTCTATTCTCGTAACCTCTCCACAGATAGGAAATGTTAGAACACTTTTGGAGTTTGCGGCGAGGGCGCTTAAAAGACTCGGATACTCGCCCAAAATTAGAACGCGAGATTATTATATTGAGGAAGTAAGGGCTTCTGGAATTAGGATATTTTATGAGTCCCCGTGGGATGCAACTGAGCGAAAAGCCGACATTACCGCTGTAGATGAAGCAGCAGGCATACCTATTCCGGTGCTTTTCCGCCTATTAAAAAGAGCTAAAAGAATTATATATTCATCTACCGTACATGGCTATGAGGGAGCTGGGAGGGGATTCTCCATAAGATTCCTAGGAGGATTAAGAGAGATTAAAAACATAGAGATTAACATGATTGAACTGGAAGAACCCATCCGCTATAGTGAAGGTGACCCTATCGAAGAGTGGCTCTATGATGCTCTTCTTCTTGATGCAGAACCAGCTCAGCTCTCAAGAAAAGACATAGAGCAAATCAAAAAGATGCAAGTTACGTTCAAAAAAGCTGACTTAGATGACTGGTTTATAGGCGGTAATGAAGAAAAATTAAGGCAATTTGTTGGCATTTACGTATATGCGCATTATAGAAATCAACCTAAGGATGTAGCTCTTCTTGCTGATGCTCCTCATCACGAAGCTTTCATGCTTGAGACAAAAAGCGGGAAAGTCGTTAATGCTATCCAAGTCGCATTGGAGGGAGGGCTACCTGACGAAGTTATAAAAGAGATTTACAGCGGTTTTGAGCCAGATGGAAACATCATACCAACTCTAGTGGAAAAACATTTCCGAGACATAGAGTTTCCAAAACTTAAAGGATACAGAATTGTTAGAATTGCAACACATCCACAAGTTATGAGCATGGGATTAGGAAGTGAAGGGCTATTAAAACTTTGTGAAGAAGCTAAAAAAAGAGGATTAGATTGGGTTGGAGCCGGTTTCGGAGCAACACCAGAACTTCTCCGATTCTGGATTAAAAATGGTTTCATTCCAATACATGTTAGCCCAAGAAGAAACCCTATCAGCGGAGAGTACTCTACAATAGTAATAAAGCCTCTTTCCAAGAAAGCGAAAGAAATTACTAAGCTTATCTTCAGAGAGTTTAAAATAAAGTTTGTTGAGTGGCTAAGAGACATACACTATGATATGGAACCTGAGATAGCTATGTACATCCTTAACTCAAGACTAGAAGATATAGCAGAAAGATTTCACGAATTAAGTTTAACAGATAGTCAAAGAAAACGGCTCGAAGCATATGTTAAGGGCGCACTATATTACGAAGTCGTTTGCGATGTAATTCGTGAAATAGTAAAAACATACTTCTTAGATCATACTTCAGAAAGAGTAAAACTCTCTGAGGGAAAGACGTTACTACTTATCCTAAAAAGCCTTCAAGCAAGAAGCTGGAAACAAACCCTAGACGTAATTAACTTAGAACCAGCAGCAGCATATACGATGTTCAGAAGCGCCATAAAGAAGCTCTATAAAACATACATCGGAAAAATAGAATAATCCAAGGTGATATCATTGCCAAAAAAATTCAGAAAGCACTTATTTTTCGATGGAAGATACGCCGATAAGATATTAAAAGAGGAAAAAACATCGACGATCAGAGTGGGGAAATATTCGATAAAAAGGGGAAGAAGTTTTTACATTCATGCTCGAGGACATGTACTTGGTAAAGCAGTTGTAACTAACGTCAAAATAAAATCATTAAAAGAACTTACGGACGAAGATGCAAAACGAGATGGTTTCAAAAATAAAAAGGAACTTTTAAAAGCTTTGAAAAAGCATTACGGCAAGCTTGATAAAGACACTCCTGTAACAATTATAGAATTTAAAATGCAAGACAGATTTAAGGAAGAAATAACATCCTCAGATTTTGCGTATGGTGGATATAAGGCAACTGAAATAGCTAAATTAGCGCTTACTCATAATATTGATTTATCCGAAAAAGAAAAAGAGGTACTTAAAACTCTACTAAATACAGGGAGTATAAGAAAAACCGCTAGGCAAATCGGTAATCCAAATAAACGTTTCATGATCAGAAAGATTCTGAAAAAAATCTTTAATATTTTAGTCAAAGAGAAAATTATAACACCAAAAATTAAAAACTACCAAGCAGAAAACAATAACAAAATCTAGGTTCAAAATTTGTTAGAGGGTTGAAAATGTCAATAAGAGAACCAGCAGCAATAGGTTTTTACCCTATAGATCCCCAAGAAACAATAGAAATAATAGAAGAATCCTATCTAAGTGCCCATGGCCCGAAGTCTTTACCAAAAGTTAGTGAAGATGGAGAGAGAAAAATTATCGCAGGAATAGTCCCCCACGCGGGATACGTATACTCAGGACCCGTAGCGGCTCATTTCTACTATGAGCTTGCAAAAGATGGGGAACCCGAATCTTTTATCCTTCTCGGTCCAAGTCACACCGGATACCCGGGTATCGGAATAATGGTAGAAGGCATATGGAAAACACCTCTAGGAGAGGTATCAATAGATGAAAATCTTGCAAATACTATTCTAGACAATTGTGATATAATATTGGATGCTCCAGAAGCTCATGAGGGTGAACATAGCTTAGAAGTTCAACTTCCTTTTCTCCAACATTTATATGATGCAAAATTTAAGATAGTACCTGTAGTAATGGGCATGTCAGACTTTGAATCTTGTCAAGAAGTGGGTTTAGCAATAGCAAAAGCCGTAAAGAACACAAATAAAGATGTTGTAATAATAGCCAGCACAGATATGACACATTACGGCACATACTACAGATACACACCAGCTGGTGTAAAACCATTAGATAAAGTCTTGGAATGGATATATCAAATGGATAAACAAATCATTGAAAGGATTAAAAAGCTAGATGGGGAAGAAGTAATAAATTATGTCTTTGATCAAGGCTTAACAATGTGCGGATTTGCTCCAGTAGCTGCAATGATAGAGGCAATCAAAAATATCGGAAAAATAGAAGCAAAAGTGCTAAAATATGAAACCAGCTATGAAATCAGGGGAGGAGATGCCACAGCAATAGTGGGATATTTAGCGATGGCTTTTTATAGGGCACCTTAAATCGATAATCCGTATTCTAGATAAGTATCGGACAGAGTTGCAATCCGAAATTAGATCGTAAGATCAATTCAAGAGCAAGTGGGGTGAAGAAATGACTGAAAAATTTCTCCCGATTGTTAAATCACCATCCTGGAGGCATGGACTAAGAAAGGGGAAGGGATTTAGCATCGGTGAAATCAAAGCAGCCGGAATAAACATCGACATGGCAATAAAACTTGGTATACCAGTTGACAAGAGAAGAAAAACAATACGCGAGGAAAACGTAGAAACTCTAAAAAAATATTGCCAAGAATTTGAAAAGGAACTTAAAAAAACGGGGCTTCCAAAGGTCGACAAAAAAATAGTTGAGAAATTAACTAAAGTACCGGGCATAAACGTTCATATTGCACGGATTCTCGCTAAAAAAGCATCGATTTCATCGATAGAAGAGCTCATAAATAGCGACATTGATGAGTTATCAAAGAAAACTGGTTATTCAAAAAGCAGAATCAGAAGATGGGTTTCAGCTGCAGAAAATATTGTTCATTAATGTTGTGGCACACCCCTTCAGCTTCTTCTCATCAAATGTTCGAAGAAGCGTTCGGGTGTGTGCCTCATCGGTGTCCCCCGCTGCGGAGACACGGTATCATTGCACCCGCCGAGGGAAAGCTCAACCAGCACTGTGACGGCGGGGTACTGCCCTCTACTAAGTACTCATACTACATGGACTTTAATAACCTTTGGTTAAATGAGGAATATCGTTATAATTTTTAAATTGCAAATAACATGTTAGTACGCGGGTAGGTGCTTTTATGAGTTACAGCAAATCAGTAGTTATTGGCATAATTAGTATCCCACTAGTATGTTTATTTACTATCGTTATGAAGATACTTCCATCTGACTTGTTATATCACTTTCAAAATCAAGCAGTGAGCGATGTCTCTACCTTTCTCATAAATATATCAAACTTTATCCTTTTTTCTCAGGAACAAATCCTTGCGTGGATAATATGGTATGTTTGCGGAGTAATAACAGGCTTAACTGCGAGAGGAGTTCTTAAAGGAATATTATCCGCTTTTTCTATTCCAATAATATGGTCAGTCCTTTACTGGGCGCTGTTTATATTTCTATCCATTGAGGTCTCTGTAAACACGTGGGGGATTATCAATGAATTATATTATCTCACCGATGTTATGATAAAGTTTGGAATGATATCTGCAATTGGTGGGGCCTTAGGAGGAGCAGCAACAAGACAGAGGTAGATATTTACATGCCAGCCAAAGACTTTATCTCAAAAATTATTAATGTAATATTTCCCGTTTTCCTAACCTATCTACTAACATTTAATAAATACTCTGAGGTAGATTACAAGGTTCTGTCGCTATTTTTATTCATGGTACTCAGAGAAGTCGGTTTTCACTCGTGGGAAGCTTTACTAGCATGGATTATAACAGGCATTTTTGTGGGAGGAATGTTGAGGGATGTTCAAAAACATGGGGCCTCCATTTTAATTGCTATTTTTACATATCTGTTTCTAGAATTGTATTTACTTTCCCATTATAATATAATGTCCTGGGGCACCTTGCCTTTATTACAAAAAATTTTGAGCGCTTCTGTAATAGGTGTAAACTTTTTGTTAAATGGAGCTATCTCTATCATACCTACAATTCTAATACTGTTTTTTAGAAGGAAAAATGAAGTTCGATCCTTAATGCAGGAGTTTGAGCCGATAAAATGCCCCATATGTGGAAGGGTATACGAATCTAATCCAAAGTACTGTGTATTTTGCGGAGCAAAAATAAGAGAGGAGAAAGACTACTAGTCATATATGTTTACAATTTATTGACTTTTGTAAAAATCATATGTCTTTTCTGTAGTCCTATGTTTCATTAGGAATATTACAATTTATAAACGAAACATTTAAATAGTTCGCAATGTAGAGTGATATTGGCCGAGCCAGTCCTGCAAAATGTAGAATATTTCTACTTGTCGGATTTTTGGTTCTCGCCCTCCTCCCCTCTCCCCCCAGGACTGGCAATGAGGCCGGCACTCACATTGTTTTAATTTACTTAATTAGTCATGGGCATAGTAGCATATAATTTTTCCGTTTGTTGAATCAACTCTTACGAATCCAAATCGTTCAAACTGAATAACTTGGCCAGCCTTCAAATTTTTACAGTTATGTTCTCCGACCCCATTAATCTCGTTTCCATTGGGCATGATTATCTTTATGCTTACGTTATCCTGCGCTGGAACCCAATGGATAATTGAAGCTTTTATCGCTCTTGCTTCCTTGACACTCCAACTATGAAATTCCCCCATAACTACGGTCTTTTCAGTCGAAGTAACTTTAAAATTGAATAAGTCTTTCAGTCTTATCACGTTTCCTTCTCTTAAGAGATTTAAATCTCTTTGACTTACAAGCAACTCGGTAACTCCATCTTCTATGGTAAGAGGAATGCTTCTAAAGCCTAATTCTGGCTTTTCAGGGTGAAGAGGAGGTCTTGCAACAACTTTTTTCCTTGGAATGTTTTTGATTTTTAACTTTATAGGGCTATCTACGAAAAAATACCTTAACGCAATAGGATCAATTAATCTACGATTATATGCATATAGATTTGAGGGGCTATACTCAATATCCACTATGCTCAGCCCTAAATCTAAAATGGCTTTCCTAAGAGCCTCAGGTCTTATTCCCCTTTTTGCTAAGGATTGCAAACTCCAAGTTCGGGGGTCGTCCCAGCCTCTGTAAATCCCGTCTTCGATGAATTTTCTGGCCTTACGTTTACTTAATGTTATTCCTTTAAACAGTATTTTCCCGTAGTGTATAAATTCTCTTTTAGGCCAGTTAAAAAGCCTCCATATAAATTCTTCCATCATATCTTCTTTAATTAGATCTTTCCCTCTAAGTATGTGAGTTACATTTAGAAGGTGGTCGTCAATCCCCCAAGAAAATTCTAGTAAGGGCCATACTCTATATTTCGTGCCTACTCTTGGATGTTCCCTTTCGGATATTCTCATAATTACGTGGTCTCTTATCGCTGGGTCTGGGTGATCCATTCCCGTCTTTAACCGAACAACAGCTTCTCCCTGAGAATATTCTCCATTAAGCATCTTTTCCCAGTGTTCTAAGTTTTCCTCTATAGCTTGGCCTCTATGCGGACAAGGTTTACCTTGTATCTTATATTTTGTTCTCCATTCATCAGCTTTACATAGACATACATATGCATGACCTTGCTCTAAAAGTCGTTTACAATATTTATAAAAAATTTCTAGGCGATCAGACTTGTAAATAGTCTTATGCCATTTAACCCCAAGCCATTCTAGCCCTTCTTTAATCAAATCATAAGCTTCTGGGATAATTCCATGTTCTTCTGCTCCAATGGTATCATCATAAACTAGGAGAAGCTTTCCATTATAACGCTTAACATACTCATGGTTAAGAATAGCCATTCTCGCATTACCTATATGAAGAGGCCCGGAGGGGAAGGGGGCCATTCTCATAACAACTCTTTCCCATTTCTCAACATTAGGCAATGGTGGAAGTCCCTTTATTTCCTCTCTTTTCTTCTCTTCAAGTAACTCTGGTGCAATTTCCTTTAGTTTGTTAAGTTGTTCTTCTAATGTGAGGGAATTTATATCCTTTACTACGTCTTTTACGATTTTAATTATTTCACGAGCCTTAGACCTTAGCTCCGGGCGTTCACCCATAATTTTATTCATAACAGCTTTTTCATTGGCCTTACCGTTGTGCTTAACAGCATTAGCCAGTGCAAATTTAACTATTGTTAATTTTATTTCACTGCCCATGTCTGCTAACACTTTCTATCCCTCAAGAATAAATCGACAGTTTCTTAGTTTTATAGTTTATTTTCAAAGTTTCTCCTAAAGATATACATTATTTAAAAGTTTTTCGTGAAATTAATCAAGGTCCCCAATTCTACATGGAATATTGGGAGAGAAATCTTATGAAAAAGACTGTTATTTGCTGTCTTAAGTTCTTAGGAAATCTCTAAATTTCTTCGCATCCTCGCCCATATACAAATTATTAAATAATATGTAAACTTCCTCCACGGGTAAAGCTTTTACTTTAGAAGATAAATATTCAAAATCTTTTGTCGAATATTTGTATCTATACATTTTTTTACCCGGCGGAGCGCCATGAAGTCTAAAATACGCAATATTTTCAATAAAGTGCTGCGGATCTTGTGCAAATGGGTCAACAACATGAATAAGATTCAGTTTTTCGCACATTTTCTTAACTAGGTCAGGAGTCCACTCTTTCCCCCTAGGTTCCCATCCAATGATAATGTTCCCTCTGTCAATGGAATTAAAAAATTCTGACATATTTTTTAGGTTTCCTTCAGAAGGCTTGAATTTTGCGGGAGTTTGTATTATACATATTTTACTTTTTAGAATTTCACAAATATTTTTGGTGGTTTCCCAAGCTTCAAATACCTCGTTTGTTGGTTTAAAAAATCCATATTTATCTTTAATTTCTTCTGGAATCTCTATTCCAGCCTTTTTATAGGTTGGCGAGGTTGCAGGATGAGTTATTAGTTGCCATGCCTTTACAACAAATTCAAAATCGCGTGGAGCATTTTTTCTCCATTTTTCGAGAGTGTTTAACCTTGGGGGTTTATAGAATGTTTTCTGAACTTCTACAAGTTTGAATTCTTCAAAATACTTTTTCATCCCACCAGGAAAGCCGCAACATCCAACTTTAATTTTCATTTGGTTGCTACCCCAAGGCTAGTTTCATATATGAATTTTGCAAGTTTTAAAAAAACATCGTTGACATTTTCACCTGTTTTAGCACTAGTTCTATAATGAGGAATTTTAAAATATTCTGCAAGCCTTTTTTCTTCAGCTACGCTGACTTCACTGTTTTTAATTAGGTCTACCTTATTTCCAACCAAGATTAAAGGGATTCTTCCACAATATTTTTGAACCTCATTAAACCATTCCTTTAAATTTTTAAAGCTGGTTCTGTTGGTTATATCGTACACTAATAGTCCACCAGCGGCTCCTTTATAGTATAGGGGTCTCAATTTTTTAAAACGTTCTTGACCTCCAGTATCCCATATTTGCAATTTTATAGGTTTCCCTATACCTAGATCAACATTTTTCGTGTATAAATCAACTCCTATTGTCATTATGTAACTGTCGATAAAATATCCGTGAGCGAACCGAATAGTTAGGCTAGTTTTTCCAACACCAGCATCGCCGACAACAATAACCTTAAACAGGTAACCCTCTGTCATTGCAAAACCTCAAAATTTCACTAAAACTATTTTATTAAAGCAATATAAAATTGTTTACATATATGATAGGTTAGGAGAATAAAATTATATAAAGGGAATAATTGATGTAATTTCGTTAGGCTGCCTTAATGAATTTCTCCTCATATCTTTTAAGAAATTCTGAAGCCTCCTTAATGTCTGAGAACAATTTTCGCACCCGCTCGATGTCTTCAATGTGTACTTCTTTTCTACCTTTTTCCTTGGCATTGACAGCTGCCGGTGTGATCAAAAGGGAAGCAAATCTTAAAGAACTTCCTACAGCAATCTCCGCTAACTTATCTAAGGCATCTTTATTAAGCTCAACTCCCTCAGCTTTAGCTCTAATCTTTAGTATTTCCATAACTTCCTCTCTAGAATAGGGCCTTGTACGAATTATTAAGAGTCTATCTAGAAAATCGAGAGGCATTCCCATCGGAGAGATGTAGTCAGTTCCGCGAATCTTCGTTATACCTCGGTTTGTCGCTAAGATAATGATTGGCGCCAATTCACTTTCCATGGCTCGCGTTAGGAAGGAAAACGCTTCTAAATCTAGAAGGCTCGCTTCATCGATAAATAAAACCCCTGGAAGAATTTCTGCTTTGCCTTGTTCCACCCATTCCTTAACCATCTCATTGACTTGCTCCCTGATTTCAGGGTCAATTTCCTTTTCCTCCCTTCCTCCAAAGAAGAGTGAAATAAGAGTTCCACCCGATCTCCTTGCAGTCATTTCATCCAAGTCGTCTAAGGTAACAGTATAAACAAATTCTTTTTCTTTTAATATCGGCCCTGAAGGAACTGGAATTATTCGTTCAGCCTCAATATCATACGTTTTTTCTCTTTCCGCGCTACGTCCAAGTCTAGTTACTCTTCCAGTTTCAGCATCTATCATTATTACGTCGCCATCTGCTATTCCTTGATTTATGAGTTGCATAGCTACACTTTGACCTACTTCAAATGTTTTTGTCTCATTCTTCGTCCTTAAAGTGATTCTTGCAGATTCCGGTATTTGCATGTAAGGATTGTAGGGATTTCTGGTCATTTTTACATCCAAGCTTTTAACTTCCCCTTCGTATATTTTGCGTAATTCATGTATCCTGACACCGATGGACTTGCGCATGGCGCTCATGAGAATTTCCGTTTTCTTCTTCTCTTCGCTATAGATTTCACTACCCGCGATCATCACAAAAGGCACATCTTCTCCTAATTCCTTTGCAATCGCTATAGCGATTGCTGTTTTTCCAGTTCCTGGAGGACCTGCCAACAAAACAGCCCTTCCCGCCATCTTTCCATCTTTAATCATATTTACTATTATGCCTGCTGCTTCTCTCGCCTCTGTCTGACCAACCATACCATCCGCAATAAGTTCAGCTTTTAAACCTTTTAACCCGAGACCCCTAATATGGCTGTGAGCACCGATTCTTTCAAATCTTCCTGATCCTCGTATTTCTCGGATCTTCGCCACCCAAAAACCCTCCTTTCATCTAATGACTATTATTAGAAACAACATTTTAAATTTAAAGTTCACGTTGATAATATCGTCTTCGAAAAGGTTTGTGATCATATAAGGGTGAGTTTTTATCTCTAGTTTCTTCATTATGAAACTTGTTCATAATGACAATTATTTTAGCCAATAGTGCTTTTTAGTAATGTTGCAGCAGCTGTATAGATGATATATATATTCTGAAAATAAAACAAAATCTTTAATAATTTTAATCATAGTTTTTAAAGCAAAGCTTAAATTTATATATGGCTACATACTATTAGAGTGGAAGCATGAAAAGAAGACCAATGTAGGGCGAAAGGCTCCGTCAAATGTGTGAGTAGGTCTCCCCCCTCCTCCCCCTCGCCACTGACATTGTGCATTTGTGGCGTGTTTCTATTTTTTGACGGAGCCCGCCAAACCTTAATTTACTACTTTTAATAAAAATTAGTATTGAATTTTTGGGGGCTTTCTCGTGTTTCATCATCTACTTGCAAATGCGAACATTAAATCAGAAACAATAGATGTGGAAAAAGGAGCTTCCCTATTTATTTTCAGACTAGGAGAAGGGAAACCGCATGTTTTTGTCATAAGTGGAATTCATGGAAATGAACAAACCGGAGTTTATGTAGCAGAAAACCTTATCAAGAAACTTAGCAAAATGGACCTTTGCGGAAGTATAACCATTATTCCAATCGCAAACCCACCAGCTTTTAGATGTAAGTCCCATGATTCACCAATAGATGGTTTAGATCTGAATAGAGTTTTTCCGGGAGATAGGGAAGGAACTATCACGGAACGCCTAGCTGCAGAAATCTGGGAACAGGCCCTACAAGCAGATTATATTGTAGATTTACATTCTTGTGGAGAGGAATGTGTACCATATGTACTTGCCTTACATAGGGAATTTAGTTATGTCAAATCTTTGTCATATAAAATTGGGATACCTTACATTGTTGAATCGACAGGAAAACGTGGCCAACTTTTTGTTGAGGCAAGCCGAGAAGGAATACCAGCAGTAATAATAGAAATGGGAGGCACTAGATATATAGATTTGCAGTCAGCGGTGCTGGTTAGAGAAGCTCTTTTAAACTTTCTTACATCTTTGGGTATAATTCAAGGACGTGCATTGGAAAGTAGACCTGAATTCTATGGAAGAATAATCGAAATAAAATCACCTGTAGACGGACTGTTTGTACCAAAAATCGTATGCGGATCAGAAATAAACGAAGAAACCTTAATTGGTGAAATAAAAAACAAAAACAAAATAATTTCACCTTTTAATGGTCTGTTAATATATATCAGGAGGATGATGTATTTATTTAAAGGCGAAAAAGTCGCGAGGGTTGCATCAAAACTAAAGCGCTGACGGTTTGCATGAACTATGAGCTGGTTAAGATCATTAGACACTTAACAACTATTATTAAAGATATAAGAAGAGCTGAAAGATTTATTATACTCATTATTGTTAAGTCGTCAATTAAAAAAATAAAAAATGCTTTTAGTATGAAAAATGATACTACAAATGGTATACATGAAATAAATAGACTTACAGCGTCATTTGACATAGCTATTATGACGGCGTCAAGGAACCAAACAATTAACACGATAAGAACAGCTATAAGCGGCGTCATAGACATCCACCTCATAAATTTAGTATTAGCTTTAACGTATATAAAGAATGCAAAAACTAAAATAAGATTAAAATCTTCTAGGACTCTGCATCTTTCTAATATGAGTAATTAACGTTTATGGAAGTGAATAAGTTGCCTAAAATATGGATTGACATACTTACCCCTAAACAACTTTTATTCTTCATAAAAGTTTCTGAAAAACTAGAAAGCGAAGGCTTCGAAACATCCTTAACCTCAAGAGAATACCAAGAAGTTTGCGAACTCATTAAATTAAAAGGACTAGACATACCATTGATCGGTAAGCATGGAGGTCATCGCCTTAAAGATAAATTATTGGCAAGCACTGAAAGAATTTTACTTTTAACCCGACACGTAGAAAAAATAAAACCAGACATTGCCTTATCTTTCTCATCTCCCGAAGCATCACGAGTAGCGTACGGACTTAACATACCCCACGTATGCATAAATGACTCCCCCCATTCGGAAGCAGTAGCCCGGTTAGCAATTCCACTATCTAAATTATTATTTACGCCAAAAGTAATTCCTAAGAAAGTTTGGGAAAAGTACGGCATACCTAAACAATACATCGTTCAATATAAAGCGTTAGACCCTGTTACGTGGATTAAAGACTTTCAACCAAACCCAGAAATCCTTAGAAAACTAAGACTGAGTTTGGAACAACCAATCGTCACAATAAGACCAACAGAAGCTTATGCAGCCTATCTTAAGGGAAAAATACTTAGCGTATGTCCAGTTACAACAAAAATAACACAAAAGCTGCTTAAATTATTAAAGAACAAGGTCCAGATAGTAATTGTACCAAGATATAAAGAACAAAGAGAGATTTTGAAAGAAACTTTTCTAGAGAATGTTATAATACCTGAACAAGCCATCGATACCGTCAGTCTCCTATACTATTCAAGTTTACTTATAGGAGCAGGAGGCACGATGAACATAGAAGCAGCTCTTCTGGGGAAACCAGTCATATCATGCTTCCCAGGAAAGACTACACTTATTGAACGGTATCTAATAAATGTAAAATTAGTATATAGAGTAAAAGATCCAGAGAAGGTAGCTAAACTAGCACTAAATATTTTACAAGATGTGGAAAAGTTTTTAAGTTTTCATAAAGAACGAGCACTTAAAATATTAAAGCGAATGGAAGACCCAGCCGAAGTTATTACAAAAGAATTAAAAAAGCGGTTAAACAAATTACGATAAAACAGGAGAAGAATAGCGATGGTTACGTTCCTTAATTTGGTCTGCATAACAATAGGCTTTGCCTTATCTTTTATCATAACTTTTGCTGTAGTGCCATTCTTAATCCGTAAATTCAAAGAGAGAGGCATTGTAGGTATCGATGTTCATAAACCCGAAAAACCAGAAATACCTGAGATGGGAGGAGTAAGCATTTTAATATCCATTACTGCTACAACAATTTTCCTAACCTTAATATATAGGGCTTTAATGAAATTTTTTATCACATTTCTCGTGGTAATCGTTGTTGTAGGAATTATAGGGGCAATAGATGATGTTAAGCCCTTAAATCCAAAACTAAAGCCAACTCTAACAGCATTGGCGTCCTTACCAATAATATTTCTTAGAACATACGTTCCAAGGCCAGTACTTCCCATAATCGGAAGAACAAGATTGACCATAGTATACCCACTACTTATAGTAGCAGGCTTAGCTGTATCGACTAATGCTGTCAATATGTTGGATGTATTTAATGGTTCCATGGCTGGCACATGTAGCATAATTTTCCTTGTACTCCTAATATCGTCAATCATATTAGAATCCGAGATTGGAATTATATTATCTGCCATAATGTTAGGATCTTTACTTGCCTTTTACTACTACAACAAATACCCAGCCAAGATATTCTCTGGAGATGTTGGTTCCCTAGCAGTTGGAGCCGCAATAGCAACCACCGCCATAATTGGAAGGCTTGAAATAATAACAATAGTTGCAATGATGCCACATATAATGAACGGTTTTCACAGTCTAACAAGCATAGGAGGCCTTTTAGAAAGAAGACAAATAAAAGTAAGACCAACTAAGGTACTCGATGACGGGAGACTCGCGGCAAATGAAGATCCTAAAGCTCCAATAACACTCGCTAGACTTGTTCTAGCGGGTGGTCCTCTTCGCGAGGATGAAATAGTAAAAGTATTCATTATTTTATCGGTATATAGTGGGATGCTTGCCATTTTAACTGCATTATTAATTGCATGGGGGTTATAAACATTGAATTATAAACATATATTTAATATCCTTTGCATAATTACGATAGTATGGATTACGATGTTATTAGGTCTTATTTTCATTTGGAAATTCATTGTCCCAGTATCACACCCTTCTGAATCATATTTTGTTCAGTTTGTAATCGGTGCTTTTAAGGTAGGGGCTTCTGGAATATTAGCCCTTATATGGCTTTATTTATGGAACAAACTTGTGAAGACATATTTTTGGAGAACACTAAAAGGCAGGTACGTCAATGAGTAAAGACAACATTGAAACAAAAAGCATGGAAACAATGAGATCAATAAAGTTTTCAGAAATTAGCCCAAAAGACATCTTTATGTTGTCCTACCTAGCTGTTTCACAACTAAATGTGAAAATATTAAAGATCGCTGGAAAATTTAAAAAAAGCGAATTAACTTTTAAAATCCTAAAAGACAAAGAGATACCTGTAAGTCTTCTAATTGATGGAGAATCCAAACAGATTATAATAACATGTCGATATAAAGATAAAGAAATAAACAAAATTAACAATATACTTCAAAACATTAAAAGCAAAATCTTGCAACTCATAGAGAATTTCACAAAATTAAATGAAGGAGACAGAAAAGAAATTAGAGAAATCTTCAAAGTAATAAAAGAAATAGACAGAACAGCAACTTCCCTTTTAAATCAGGACAACTTAGAAAAAATATATTTTTTGCTTTCACTATTAAGAGAAAGAGCATGTAACTATGGGAAAAACCTAATAGAGATATCTATCAAGTCAGCACGGTGGTTAAATATCCTTAACAATCTCAGGAAGGAGCGCGCAGTCCAACTTAGCACTAAGATAACTGAAAATTTACTGCTAGACTTATCTAATTGGAAAGAAGAACTTTACAAAAGATTGAAAATATAAAAGGAGGAGTAATTGTGGGGAAAATAAAGAAAGGGGTTAGTTGTAGCGTAGTGGGATGTAACGGTCGGGCAACGCATTCAATATCCCTAGACAAAATGCAAGGGGCAATTCAGGCTGTAGGTTTAAAAGCCGACATTAAAACGTCGAGAAGAGTATACTTATGCGAAAAACACTATAAAGAAATTAAAAAACAACTTAAGAAAACGAAGAAGATAGAAAAATGGCAACACGGTCTTCCATTTACCTAACTACACTAAGATAGTCCAGCTAATACACGGTCTATATGTTCCCGTATAGTTTTCCAAATAATGTCAATCTCCCCGGCAGCCAACCCAATGCCAATTAATGAAAGTGCAATCGAAATGTATATTAATGCAATTATTTTGTCACGCATTTCCGAACCTCCATAAAACATTATAATAAATTTGAAATTTAAAAATTATGAGAAATGCAAATTTTTATAGCAAAGTTTATTCGAAGGTGGAACAATACTAATTATGCCCGATGATCTCGCTCGGCCATCTGATAAATAACTTACTTTATGATGAACTCACGCAGGAGAAGAGGGTCTTAACATAATATAATAAAACACTTAGGATTAATAAGTTCCTCAATATGTAAATGGAGAGAACTTTCAACCAAGAGTAGGCTACGAAAAAAGATAAAAGGGAAACTCTCTTTAATATCACTAAAAAATAAAATTAAACTATGGGAGGAGAAAAATGCAACTTTTAGACTTGTTACTGGGACCTTGGTTTTGGGCAATAGCATTTTTTCTAATTATAATGGTGGTAATAATACTTTCCAGCATACGAGTACTAGCGGAGTATGAAAGAGGGGTAATATTTAGACTTGGAAGGGCTCTACCTGGAGTAAAAGGACCAGGACTTATCTTCTTAATACCTATAATCGATAAATTAATAAAGGTAGATCTAAGAGAACACTTCTTCGAAATACCGAGGCAGAGATGTATCACGAAGGATAACGCTCCAGTCGATATAGATGTCCTAATATACTATAAGGTAGTTGATGCAAGAGATTCGGTAATTAAAGTAAAGGACTTTAAAGGCGCATCCGTAGGAATTGCACAAACAACATTAAGAGCTGTAGTTGGAGACATAGTTTTAGACGATGTATTGGCCAAAAGAGAATACATCAACACCGTACTCAGAGATAAACTTGACGAAGCCACTGAAAGATGGGGAGTGAAGGTTACAACGGTCGAAATAAGAGAGATAGATCCTCCAAAACAAGTGCAAGACGCAATGATTAAACAAATGGAAGCAGAAAGAATCAGAAGGGCGATGGTAACCGAGGCAGATGGTAAAAGAGAAGCAGCAATTAAAGTTGCTGAAGGAGAAAAGCAATCAGCAATACTAAAGGCGGAAGGTAAACGTAGAGCAATGATTCTAGAGGCTGAAGGGGAGAGGCAGGCAGCAATACTAAAGGCGGAAGGTTATGCTGCCGCGCTTGACAAAATATACTCTATCGCAAAGAACCTTGACTATAAGACAATGGCACTGCAATACCTGGAAACATTGAAATCTCTTGGGGCAAGCCCTTCAACGAAATTTGTATTCCCAGCAGAGTTTATGCAATTGATTGCTCCAATAAGAGAATTCCTAGGCGGAATTTCAAAATCTACGAGCAGTGAAGAGTAACACTATTGCAAAATTTACCCGCTCTTAGCTATTTCTTTTATTTTATCTAATATTTTGTTTAATTTCTCTCTGTCCTCAGCGGCAATTACAACATTTTTATAGTTTGGAAGAGCAATAGAAACTTCTTTAATAAAGAGTTGTAAGGCTATATGTGCGGGATGTTGAGAAATCTCCAACGAACCATCCTCAAAAACAAAAGAAGCTTCCTTCCATGTTTTTCTCTCTTCATCCGAAGGCCATAATGCATAGACATAGTCATCGGTCATTAACACCACTGATGGTGAGCTTTTCCAAGCATCTTCAATAAGTTCTAACATTTTCTGGGCGTTTTCTTTTTCGGCCATTATCTTCTGTCCTCCATCATCGAATTAGTGTATTAAAGTGTCTTTTGATACATATATTGATGAAATTTTCCCTTGGTTTTAAGTTTACATTATATACTTAAGTCTAATAAACACTATTATCTACAACTTATATTTTATATCAATGATTTTCTTTCTTAGATTAGCACCATCTCTAACAAGGTTAATTCAAAGGTACATATAAATTAAAAATTAGATTAAGTTGTCTACGGAAACCTTTAACTTATTTAGAAATACTACCAATAAAACAAGTTTATAGCGACACCTGCATAAAGATGTTAGAAGTTAGGAGGCGTAAATTTTGAAAGCTTTATTTGAACACGCCTGTCCGAACTGTGAAGGTAGAATTTCCGATGAAAGGTTACTTATAGGAGTTCCCTGCGAGAAATGTTTACCTCTAAATAACAAAGAACTAAGAGATCTATGCTCTAAAATGAAGCCTCTAGAATTTAAAATAAAAATTATGGAATTTTTAAAAAAACGGGGGAACCTACAAAAATACTATAGTCTTGTGAAAGTCGAGAGGGAACTAGCTGAATTCGAAGCCTTGTTCAAAAGGGGGACTGGAAGTAGACTTTGGAGTGCCCAACGAGAATGGGCTAGAAGAGTTCTAAAAGGAGTAAGTTTCGCTATAACTGCTCCTACGGGTATAGGTAAAACGGTATTTGGAATGAGTATGTCCATTTATCTTAGTACCAAGGGCAAAAAATCTTACATTATTCTCCCAACAACAGTACTTGTTAAACAAACGCTAGATAGAATTAAAGAGTTTTTAGAAAAAGCTAGGCTGCAAGTTAGGGTTGCAGGATATTATGCTAAACTTTCAAAAAATGAAAGAGAAGAATTTAAACAAATGATTGAAACTGGAAACTTTGACATACTTATAACAACATCGCAGTATCTTGCGTTAAAATTTGATGAAATATCCAAGCATAAATTTGATTTTATCTTTGTTGACGACGTAGACGCCCTTCTTAAACTATCTAAAAACATAGACAGAGTTCTAATACTCTTAGGTTTCAATAACGAAATAATCAACCTAGGCTTAAAACTGATCAAACTGAAGAAAGAATATCTCCAAGCAAGAACAAGTGAATTAGATAAAATAGAATATGAAATAGAAGAAAAGAAAAGCAATCTAAATGGTCTAAAAGAAGCAGTAAAGCCAGGAATACTAATAGTTTCTACCGCGACTGGTAAAGCAAGAGGAGATCGAGTAAAGTTATTCAGGGAACTACTGAATTTCACAATAGGGTCAGCAAGTGAAGGCTACAGAAACATACGAGACCTCCATATATCAAGAGAAGAAAACGTAAAAGAACAACTACTTTCACTAGTTAAAAAATTTGGTACTGGAGGGCTCATATTTGTTACGCTCGAAGAAGGAATAGAATTCGCTGAAAAAATAGCAGAATTCCTAAAAGAAAAAGGAATAAGAGCTGAAGCTTTTCATGCAGGCAGAAAAAGTCCAGAGATTATAGATCAATTTTCCAATGGTGAAATAGATATACTTATCGGAGTGGCAAGTCACTATGGACTCTTGGTTAGAGGTCTTGACTTACCGCATCGTGTACGATATGCCATTTTTACAGGTGTACCTAAATTCAGATTTAGCCTAGATATAAGTGAAGAAACTAGTCCAACAAGAATATACATACTTCTCTCAGAAATCATGGAATATTTGCCAGAGAAAGAAAGGGAAAAAGCAAATAATCTTCTTAGAAAACTAAGACAATACCTAATAAGACTTTCACCAGCACAACTACAACAAATTAAAGACGCATTGACCAATAAAGTGAAAATAGGTAACACTTATCTCCAAAATATCCTTAATCTATATATCAAGGTTATTAATTTTGTCGATTCTATGCTTAAAAGAAAAGATGTCCTCAATAAATTAAGGGAAAGCCCATTTATAGCAATAGAGAGGGGGGATGAAAAACTTTACATGCTAGTGCCAGATGTAAGAACCTACATACAAGCTTCAGGAAGA
>CAYYZD010000007.1:0-20407 GCA_964476035.1 uncultured archaeon | reverse complement strand
AATGTTCCAAGATTTATGGTGGATGTTGAAGATGTTCAGAGAGTTCAAAGCCATGGAATGATTATTTCAAAAAATATTCCACGTTTAATATGGAACATTTCTGAAATTACCTATTCCCAAGTAGTGACCCAATACATGAGTCCATTTACAAGCGTTTTGCGGCATGATTGGGAACCAATCTTTGTTGAAAAACCTTCTAAGATGGATGAAAAACTTTTTGACAAATTTTTAGACCTTCTAGAAAGAGGATCTGTAGAAATTAAGGTTGCTGAACCTCAACTTTTGTTCAGTGTTGAAACTTCCTCACCTCTCGTCTTCATTGAAGCTTTTGAAACTTTTCGTAAAATGCTAAAGGAAAGAAAGATTTTAAGTAGTTTTATTCCTCGATTAGGGTTTATATTCAAGGTATCTAGTAAAGAGGAGACGGAGTACAGCTCCTTGTCCTTTGAGGAAATTATTGAATCTGTAGAGAATGTTCGCCTTATGATATATGCTTCTCTTTACAGAATCAAGCATATAATGTTACATCCAGAGTTGATTAGGTGGATGGAGACTCCTATATCTTCCGACATGTGGCAAAATATCGACAAAGAACTTATATTTTCAAGAGAACTGGCTAGTAAGCATATACGGGGGACAGCTATTAAGATAGTGTTAGTTGAAAATTTGCCGGAGGTTATGAGATCTAGTTCTGAAGAAGACTTAATGATGAGTATCACTAAAAAGGCTGAAGAAGTTTTAAAGAAAATAATTAAAATAGAAAATGATACCCTCAGGGCTTTGACCAGGGATGTTAAGAAGCGATAAGAGACGTTAAAGCTGTGTGAGGAGAGAGTTATAGTGTGTACATTAATAATATTTTATAATATGTTTCGTGACTATCCAGTTGTTGCATTACATAATAGGTATGAGAAAAGGGGGACTTTAGAGAGGCCTCCAAAAATAGTAGAGGGTAGGTTTAGAGTTTTTTGCCCAATCGATGTAAAGTCTGGTGGTACGTGGATAGGATTTAATGAGAAAGGCTTGTTTGCAGCGGTAACCGATCAACATACAGCTTTACCTGTTAAAACCGCGAAAAGCAGAGGAGAACTGATGCTTACAATTTTAAGAAATTTTTCATCGGCGGAGAATGCAGCCAACTATCTTAAGGAAAATTTTGGACTGGGGTACAAACGGGGGAATTTTGTTGTACTTGATTCAGAAAAAGGTTACCACATTATATATGATGAAAAAATGATTATGAGGGCGTTGGGAAAGGGGATTCACGTGATAACAAATCTTATGGCTGTTGAGGGAATTAAGATTCCTCCTGAAGCGGTAGGGGTATTTAAACTTGCGGAAATAAGGCGTAAGAGGGCGATTAAACTGGCAAAAAGCGTACCTATAAATGGAATTGAAAATGCCATTTCTAAGCTTAAGAGAATAGCAGCAGACCATGGAGAGGGGAAAAGTAGAAAATCCATATGTTATCACGATGAGGTAGAGGATTGGACTATGACTTCTTCAATCATAATTGCTGTCTCTAAAAACATCGTTAACTCGAAAATATTATATTGTATAGGGAATCCATGTGAAAATTCGTTTCAAGATTATTCATATGTCATTAAAGAAACTTTGTAAGTTAGGATAAGAGTTTCTTATAGGAATGATGGATTCAAAAAGTAGCTTTTATGTTTGTTGGATCCATGAGGGAGTTACATCCATCTTTTTTAGGAGTTTATAGAGTTTTGCAATCGGTAAGCCTATAACATTATAGTAGCATCCGTTTATCCACTCTACAAATATTCCTCCAAGTCCCTGTATTGCATAAGCTCCTGCTTTATCTAAAGGTTCACCTGTATTTACATACGCATTAATTTCTTCTTCCGAAAGTTCCATCATTTTCACCTTGGTTTTGACGCATTCAACGTATTCCCTACATTTTTTCCCATCTTTGACTTCTATAATTGATATTGCTGTAATTACCTCATGCATTTTCCCGCTAAGCATTCTTAGCATTTTTACAGCTTCCTCGTGGTTCTTTGGTTTCCCAAAAACGGTATTGCCATATACTACAATGGTGTCGGCTCCGATAATAATGCCATTTTTAACTTTTTCAGCAACCATTAACGCTTTTGTCAAAGCTATTTTTTTAGCAGCACCCTCCGGCGGAAGATTTTTCATAAATTTTTCTTCATCTAACTTTATTGGGTGTACTTCAAATTCGAAGCCTTTCTCCTCTAAGATTTTAATTCTTCTGGGAGAAGATGATGCCAAAATTATTTTCATGAAATTTACCTCGCTAATTAACCTAGCTTGTCTTTTATTGCTAAAAATTCTTCAAGAACTTTAAGAGAATCTTCATATATTTTTTCTGAATACTCTTTGGGAGGGGCTTCTATTCTTGAGGCAGATAGTATAGAATTTTTTAATGACATTAATATTTCATTTTCATTTTCATAATCAAGCAACTTATACTCTTTGAATTCTCTGTTTTTAACTTTAAGTATCCATGTTACACCTTTTATAATTTTTTCAAGACACCAATCTAATAGGAAGAAAGCGGAGAAGAATGATTCACCTTTGACTAATATGTCGAAGATTTTTGTTAAAATTCGTGTAAAAACCTTATTTACGCAACTAGTAACTTCAAAGCGAATTGAAATGTCCTTTATTAACTCTATTTCTTCACTAGAGCTTCTAATAAATAATGAATATTGCTTTATGGCTTCTAAGCAATTGTTTAAGTGTTTTTCAGCCTTCCCCTCTTTTCCTACTACTCTAAATATTCTTAGTAGGTTTTTACCCAGGTCTCTTCTCTTAACATCTTCCAATACCCTTAACAGTCTTGTTGGTAGGTATGGCCAGAGCCCTATCATTCCAGATGCTTCTACGAGTATTTTTCCGCCTTCCATTATTGCAAAGGGTGAAAAGAAAGCTGCTGAGTTAAAACATTCGTGCTTCATAGCTTGGGATGCCATATCTAAATAGTTTCTTGCAATTGAAGAATAATATTCTCTTCTTACGTTTTTTCTTTCTGTCGAAAAAAATATTTTTGATATTTCTTCAGCTACTTCCGTAAGTTTTCCATCATAATCGAACAACACGTCACCAGCATAAAAATAGTGATCTAAATAGGGTGGGGGAACCTTTAGCAATTTGTACGAAAAATATTTTTCCCCTAGGGTTACTTCTCTAACTTTTGAGAAATATGTGTATGGCATTTCTAGGTCCACATCTAGGAAAACTGCTAATTCAACATGTGTTAGCTCTGGGTAGAATATGCCCATTATCCCTAGTACTTCGTCTCTTTCGCTTAGTTTATCTACCCTCTCCTCGGTCAGTTTTCTGAGTTCTGCTATGTCCATTAACCCCACCCACTGTTAGAAAATATATGAACCTCTCCCAACCTTAAATTTTTTGTACAAATATAAATATGAACTTTTGTAGTGTATGTAAATTATTAAGTTTAGCTCCATTAAATTTTATTTTTCAATTTTTTGAATAATAAGCAAACATTTACCTTAAACAATGAAGATTTATTAAGCATCTTAACCTTTTTATAAGCTTTACCCCTAAAATTAGTAACCGAAAACATGCGTTTAGTGCATAAGTTCTTATTAAATTTAAATCAAACCACATACTTCGATTCCGAATAGTTACAAGGTTTGTCATTTAAATCGTAGACACGTTCTGTTTACCTTCTGACTTTAATAATTTTCTTATGGTAACATTTTATCAAGATCTTACATATCAATGTGTTAAGGGAGGTTTCATGAACATGATTGATAAAGAGAGAATTGAGAAGCTTGTTGCTTTAATGGAAAATTTAAACTTGGAAGCAATTATTGCCTTTGATAAGGTAAATGCCCATTATCTTTGTGGCGCCGCTCTGGACTATTCTGCAAGTATTATGACAAAAGATGGCCATGTTTTCGTTGTATGTCACGTTTTAGAAGCTGAGAGAGCTGAAAAGGAAAGCTGGGGTGAAGTTTTTGCTTACTCAGGTTACCATATAGAATCCTACAGAGAATATATACAGGTAGGGAGTATCTATGAAGCGGCTTGCAGGGTTTTATTGGAAGGAGCGGGAGTTTGCAGGAAAGTTGGTGTCCCTCTCGATAACATTTCTGCCAGGAGACTGCAGGAATTAAAGAGGTTTCTTTCCGGGGTTGATCTGGTAGATATTTCCGATAATCTCAGCGATCTTAGGCTTGTCAAGACAAAGTTTGAGGTAGAAATTATGAAGGAAAGTTGTAGAATTACAGATAAGGTGATGAAAGCAGCGTTAAACTTTATACGTGAGGGTGTGAGGGAGAACGAGGTAGCAGGCGTTGTTTTGAGGGAAGCTTTGGTTAATGGTGCAAGTGGTGATTTTATTACGCCTATAGTTGCTTCTGGGAGGAGGTCTTCTCTTCCGCATGGTAGAGCCACCGAAAAAATGATTGAAAGGAACGATCTGGTTACGGTTGATATCGTAATTCCATATAGAGGTTACTATGGTGACGAAACCAGAACCATAATAGCTGGAAGCGACAAAGAAAAAAGAAGACTGATTGAAGTTGTTTTGGATGCTCAGTCCAAGGCTCTTGAAGTTATGGGTCCCGGTGTTAAGGCTTGTGATGTAGATAAAGCTGCTAGAGATGTTATTAACAAAGCTGGTTATGGAAAATATTTTATACATTCAACAGGTCACGCAATTGGTTTGGATATTCACGAACCATTGAGACTTGCCCAAAAGGTTGAGAAAGTCCTCGAACCGGGAATGGTTTTAACAGTTGAACCGGGATTTTACATTCCTGGAAAATACGGTGCAAGAGTGGAAGATGATGTTTTAATTACTAAGAGTGGAATAAAGGTTCTCACGAAAACTCCTAAAAGTTTTTAACTGCTCTAAGTTTGTTTATTTTGCACATTTTAAAGTAGATTTATTAAAGATAAATGCAGCTAGGTATGAGAAATAGTTATGCAATATTTGAATTCTTAATGTAGGAGCGGTGAAACCTTGATAAAAGTTATTTTCTTCGATTTGGATGAAACATTATATGATTACGGGTCTGTCAGGAAAGCTGCTAATCAAAGGGTTGCAAGGCTGGTTGAGGAATTGGGGCTAACAAGTAGTGATGTTTTCATTCAAACTTTACGTCGAATAACCAAGGATTTTTATGAAAAATATCAAGGATTGCCCTTACTTTTTGACAGGAAAATTAGATTTCAAGAAGTATTTAAGGCTTTAAATATCGATGTAAGCAGGGAGATTATAGTTAAGCTTGCTAATGAGTATTGGAACTTTGTTTACCAGCAAATAAAACCTTATCCGGATGTTGTACCTGTACTTGAGCTTTTGAGAAAGCAAGGTTATAGGCTTGGAATTATAAGCGATGGCCTAATAGATGTTCAACTTAATAGAATTAAAGCATTAAAACTGGAAAAATATTTTGACACATTTACGTTTTCGGAGGAAGTTGGAAAGAATAAGCCTGCGTTAGAGATTTTTCGATTAGCCTTAAGGAAGACGAAATGTAACCCCTCCGAGGCGATAATGGTTGGAGATAACGTGAAGACGGACATAGCTGGGGCCAATAAAGTAGGTATAACATCTGTGTGGATCAGAAGGGGTATATTCAAAGATCTGGAGCCGAATAGTGAACTCGAATCACCAAATTACACCATTTACAACTTAAATGAACTTATCTACATCCTATATAAAATAAGGTCCGCATAATCATATTTTCTAAAAAAGAAGGATTAAAAATGATTCTCGTAACTTTTTCCTTAATATCATTTTAACTGCCTTATAGGACTTTTACCGCAAAATGTTACATATATATTGTAAATAATTATAGAATAATGGAAGAAAATACAGGTGAGATGAGAGCTTAATTATTCTGCTGGCATAATTCTGGCCCTCGATATCCTAATCGTTGGTGCTGCAGCATATTCCCCCCATGACCCGCCAATATTTAAATCATCTGCTATCGCATCAACATTTTTTAAAATATTCAACAAGTTGTCCACTAGTCTACTTTTCTTATATGCACCAACTATTTCGCCGTTTTTGATTTTAAAAACTCCAAAGCGTAGAACAGATGTGAAATCTCCTCGTGTAGGGTTTGCAAGTCTAGTATAATGAAATCTTTCTAAGAGAATTCCCTCTTTTGTTTCTTGGATAACTTCCTCCCTCTTCCAGTCGCTTGGTAAAATTATGGGATTTGATGCATAGGGTACTGGTTCTAAGACATAGTTTTTTCCTGGAAATATTCCAACACCTACGATAAAGCCGTTTCTGAAGCCGGAGGCAGTGGTTGTTTTCCCTTCCATAGATGCGTAAAAGCTATCGTAAATGTAGTTTCTTAGTACTCCGTTTTCTATAATGGGTATTCTTTGTGTTGCAACTCCTTCATCGTCAATGGAACATGAACCCCAAAGTCCGGGCCATGTAGGATCCTCTAAAACTGTAAACTTGTCATACGCTATTTTTTCACCTAGTTTTCCTTCGAATAGAGGTGAAAACGTTTTCATGTAGTACGGTGAAGCTAAGAAAGCAGGATACGCTGCAAGTGTTGTGGAGGTTGATGGACTTAAAATGACGGTATATTCGCCTGGTTCTATTTTTTCTCCTCCAAGACTATTTACTGCCGTTTCAGCTGCTTTCACTCCAATTTCTTCAGGATCAAAATCTTTGAGCATTCTGAAACCTTTAGCTTTGAAACCTTCCGTCTCCTCTACTCCATTTCTGGCAATGCTGTTTAGAGACGCTTCTATTTTTGTCCCGTGGTCAGAAACATCTACACCCTTACTGTTTTTAACATGTATATAATATGCGATGATGTCTAGTTCACCGGAATTATCTACAACCCTCTTATCATATTCAAGTGCGGATTCTACCATTTTGTAGGATAATTCCACTGCTTCATCTTCGGGTAGTTCCGCAATTTTTGGATCAAATGTTTTTTCAACTTTCTTAGGTTTTGTTGGTTCAGGAAAACTATATTTAAAAGGTAGTTTCCTGTTTTTAGCGTTATTCAGCGCGTTTTCTAAGGCTTTTCTTATACCATTGTCGCTTAAGTCAGCCGTAGCGGAAAAGCCGAGTCCTCCGCCACTTATAACTCTTAGGCCCATTCCGATATCTAAGACACCTTTGCTCTCCAGGATCGTGTTATTTGCCATTCTAACTGTGAAAACTTTGTTCCATACGGTGTAAGCCTCAACTTCACTAGCACCAAGCTTTAGTCCTAATTCGATGGCTTTTTCCGTTCTTTCTTTAAGATCAATTTTAATTTCCATTTAATCCACCTCTAAACTCCTAAAACATTAACGATTCCTCTAATTGTGGGACCGCCGTTTCCAACGTAGAGTGCTTGCATTGGAGTACCTTTACCGCATCCTGGAACACTTCGAATTTCTAGGTCGTCTCCAACTGCATCTATGCTCTTAAAGAACTCAGGTGCGATAGCCATAAGAGCAATGTCCCTTAAATGTTTCGTTAACTCGCCGTTCTCAATTAAATATCCTTCTTGGGCACTGATTGTCCAATTATATCTTTTATCGTCAATGGAGGGATGTTTCATGCCCACAACGTAAACTCCTCTTTTGGTTTCTTCTATAATTTCTTCTTTTTTCCAGTCTCCCTTAGCGATGAAAGTGTTGCTCATTCTTATTAGGGGTATAAACTCGTATGTGATAGCTCTCATCCCTGCATTTGGCTCTGCGCCAAATATGGCAGCGGTTTCACGGCTGTGCATGCGTTCCTTCAATATTCCATCTTCAATCAGGACTTTACGGCGGGCTGGTGTTCCTTCATCATCATACAGGTAGAATCCTAATGTTCCTTCAATGGTCGGATCATCATATACCGTAAGTAGTTCGCTGCCAATTTTTTGTCCTTCTAAACCCTTCCACCAAGTGGTTCCAGCCCAGGCTGCCTCTCTTTCCAAAACTCTATCTGCCTCGCTAGGATGGCCAACAATCTCATGTACTAAAAGAGCAACATAATCTGGATCCATTACAACATGTACTTTCTCCATTTTTGGAGCTGCTTCAGCATCAAGAAGTTCTACAGACTTTCTTCCAACCTTTTCAGCAACTTCGTATATATTTACTTGTTTAAGAAGTTCAAATCCGCCTGAACCGCCTTCAACTTGACTATATGACTGAATAAGGTCGGCTCTTTTCGCAAAAGAACTAATGGACACCCATAGCACATGGTTTTCAAATCTTATTAATGCTCCTTCGGAACTGGCAAAAATCTTTTTGGTTTTAATGCATGAGAAGCTAGTGGAGGTACGTTTAACTTCTTCTGAAACCCTCATCGCCTTATCCCACTCAATACAGTACCTTAACTTTTCTTCCACATCCATGTGTTCAACATCTTCCATCGCTTTTGTCTTGACGTAATCTTTAACAACTTTTATGGGTGCTAGTTTTGCAGGTTCCCTTAAATGTTTAGAAGATGCCTTAGCTACTTTAAAGGCCACTTCAGCAGTTTTTCTTAAGTCTCCACGAGTTAAATTGGTAGTTGAATGAAAACCCCACGCACCATTTGCAAGTACCCTTATTCCAGCACCTTTCTTCCTTATTACAACATGTTTCTCCGACACACCGTTCATCACCTCAATTGCCTCATCGTAATGTTCTTCAATCCTAACATCTACATAAGTGGCTCCAAGTTTAGAAGCATAATCCACTACAAACTCAGCTAAATCCTCCAATAGTCTTTCACCTCTTCTACATCTAAAAAATGATAATATCTCAGATATGAACTTTCCGAAATAAATAGTCAGATTGGGAACAAAGAGTATTACACAGTGAAACTACTTCTTCAACATGTGCTTAAAATATATAAGTTGTAGTAGGTGATATTATTTCAAATTGAGGCTTAAAAATGAAAGTGTGGAAAGTTACCTTAAGATCGAGTAACGGTAAAAAACAGGTTTTTAATCTGATAGATTTGCAGGATATAGCCGGACAATACATTGTTTTTGGATCCGAATGGTATGATAAATTTCTTGAACATTTAGAATCAAGTTATACTTTATTGCCCCTAACTTTAGAGGAAATAGTTTCACCAGATGGAACACTTGTTTTAACGCCTCAAAAATATGCATCCTATATGTTTTTACTCTATAAGTATATGTTTAAGCGTTATCTGCCCGTCTCCTACTTGCTCAGAGTAGACGAGAAAAAGAATGTACATTTAGTGGCCGTTTTTCCAGATGTTTTCGCAGAAGCGATAAAAGGAAAACCAAAAATAGCTCAAATACCATTGGAATCTCTAGTGACATCTCCAGAAAAGGTGGAACTTAAAAAACTAATTATTGCTATACCTCCAACACCAAAATCTAAATGAGGGAAATAAATGGTTGAAGCATTAAAACTGAATATCGAAATTTTAGATTTAATAATTCCTAATGGTATACCGAGGAATACCCTTATAATAATTAGAGGAGAACCGGGAACCGGGAAAGTTTCATTGTTGACGGAAATAGCCTATAGAACTTTGAAGCTAAGTGAACCAGTTATAATGGTTGTTTATGGTCAGACACCTCTCTCCCTTTTCCAACGCTTCTTATCTCATGGATGGGATATTTCAGGTGCTTTAAAAGAAGGAAAAATCGTTTTTCTTGACGGTTTCTCAGCAAGATTTAGGGAACGAGAACGTAGAGTCCAATATCCAATAGTTAAAGAAACATATGAACAGTTAAAGAAAGCACATATATTGATAGATAATCCACAAGATATACATGCAATTTTTTCTGAAATAACTGAGAATGCCGCTCGGTTGAAAATGTTTTCTCGAGGAGTGATTTTAATAGATTCATTGATAGAAATGTTGACTCTAATACCTAAAGAACAAGTTTTAGAATTTATTAGAAGACTAAGGGTTTATGTTGCGAAAGATCTGTGGGTTCCTATTTTCTTTGGAGCAAGTGTAGGGTTGATGGAAGACTTCTATCTTCTTTTAGATTATATGGTTGATGGAGCTATAGACATAAGATTTCACCCAAAGCTTCTTGAGAAAGGATTACTGGTTAGGGAGATAAGAGTTAGAAAATTACCTACGAAGACGTTGCCTCTTTGGATACCATTTAAAATAGAAAAAGAAAAGGGCGCTACTCCTCTCGTCTCTAAGCAGAAAGTCAAGGAGAAAATAGCTGAATACATGAAAAGAGTAGCCGAATTAGAAGAATTTGATGAAAAGAAGTTGAAACCTTCCGATTACGAAATTTAGTTTAACGGTGAATATATTGAGCAAGGCTTGTTTAACTTTAATATTTAATGCTTTAAACTATGCAACTGAAGTAGGCGATGAGTTGCTTGTTAAGATGATATCTGAAGCTTTGTTAAACTATTCGATCATATTTGGAGATGCTAAGGCAAAGAAGTATTCAGAGGAGATTTACAGGAAGTATTCTGAGGATGTTGAAGTAGAAGAAATACTAGCAGCTAAAAAGGAGTTTAAAAAAGACTACTACTTGCTACCCGCGATATATGTTTCGCTTAAGTTGCTGGATAAAGGTGATAAAAACATTTTCCGTATTGTAAAATTGTTACTTGAAGCTGCGAATTGTTTGTCTGGGGAAACAAAGTTCAATACATCTAACATTAAAGAAGGAGAACTATCAAAGGACGTTCTACAAATATATTACGAGGTAGAGGAGAGGCTTTTCGGCGGAGACATACATTACGTACCTTTTGAAAAAATGTGGAGTATCATAGTGGAAACGAGAAAAAGCCCGAGAGTAGAAGATATAACAACGATAGATTTCATTTACGAAACTATAAGAAAGCTTAAAATGAGGAATATCCGTGGAAAAGAGTTATCAGAAGCACTTATGATGATAATTAGTTCCATATACAGGTCTGAGGAAGTTAAAGAACTAGCAAAAGCAATAATACACATAGAAAGTGCAAAATAAAAGAAATCTAATAGCAAATTCTGGTGAATGGGAATTAAAAAATTTAATTTATAAAATTAGCTGTTAACCCTGCATAATCCGGTTTATTGGTTTAAGAAAATAGCTTGAGGAAATGTTTTATACATTTTACATCTCCGTGAATGAAAAGAATATCTCCTGCCTTTATTTTCTCCTCTTGGTTGACAATCCATTGAGAATTTCTAAGAATACACAATATTTTTATTTTGGTGTTGTTTTCTAGCTCTTTTACTGTCAAGTCCACAATTTTCGAATTTTCACTAATTTTTATGATAAATGGGTGAGGTACTTCCGTAATTAGGTCGAGAAAACAACCCATTATATACTCTAAAACCGATATTTTACTTGTACTTAGGATTTCGTCAGCTGCACCACTCTTTCTCAATAAATCTGCAATGTCATCATTGTAAATTCGGACAATGATCTTGGCCTTTGGATTTAATTTTCTTACATGATCAGCAATTACTGGGTTTAAATAGTCATTGTTTATCGATATGATGATTGCTTTTGCTCTCCCAATGTTAGCTGCTGTTAATGTTGAAGTTAATGTCGCATCACCGAAAATGACAGGGACATCTCTTTCTAATAAATGGCGAACATATTCGTTTCTTTCTTTATCCTCTGGTAAAACTATTAGGACAAAGGGTAAGTCTAAATCGGTAAGCGCTTCGGTAACCCTTTTCCCTAGGTGGCCGCAACCTATAACTACGATGTGATTACGCATGTGTTGTGCTCTTATTTTCGCTTTATCATCATAGCTCAAAGTTCTCACCTCAACAAAAGCCATAATAGGTGATAATTCAATTAGCAACATTACGAGAAGACATAACGCTTCACCTGCATTTTGAGGTTCGTAGTTTAATGTAAGAAATAGAGTAATGTTTTTTAGGGTTAAGGGTATTCCCCAAAGAAAAGCTATAACTATAAATGCTATCGTTAGTGAAAGAAAGTAAATGAAAGCATTCTTTACAAGCCAAATGAAATATAAAACTTCAAGTAGTAGTAAATAAGCTCTTTTGAAAAGATGCAAGAGACTTCCTCCACAAGTTTGGATATTTTAATAGTATAATCTTAGCTTAAGTACGTTTGAAAGATATGTGATCGCGAAAGAGATGGGCAATTTGACCGGACGTTAAATTTTCGATACAATAAGCAGTTTCGCGTGTTCCACACCGCGCTTTCCTTCTAAACTGTTTAATAGCTCTCTCATATGCTTTATTTTCCCTTTTAATGCTATGATTTCGAAACATCTTTCCTTTGTTAAGTGAATATGTATTGTGCTCGTTATAGCTTGCGTATATTCGTGTTGAATATCTGTAATCTCTTCTTCAAGCTTCCTAATGTCGTGTCTGTAAACCATTGCTATTAATCCTACAGCTTCTTCTTCCTCTTTCTCCATAACTTCATGTTCGGTTATAAAGTGGCGAATTGCATCTTGAATAACTTTAGATCTGCTGGCATAACCTACATTTTTTATAAATTGGTCAAGTTGTTCAAGCAGTTTTGGTGGCAAGCTTATGCTGATTCTTATAACGCCCTTCTCTTCCTCACCTGACATAAAATCCTCTCCAACTATGAATAAGCAAATATACCTAAATTACCTTTACGAAATACTAACACATCGCTTCCACTTAGTAAATGAGCTAACATTCCGGGTTAGATAGAGATAAGACAATTTGCGTCATTCTGATAAATACCAACTTAAAACATTATATCAAATGCATGGTCGTTTAAAAATATCGTTTTCGCGGATTAATTTAAAAAAATGGAAGCGAGGTAATTAGCGTAAGTTTATTTAGTGAAATTGAAGTTATGGAAGGTGAAGTAAAATCTAGGTTGCAAACAAAAGAGTATAACTTCATATACAATAATAAAAAATAAAGTCAGAAGGAAAGAATTTTATAGGTATAAGAAACGTAGAGAAAAGAGTAAATGTTATTGCATAGGTTAAGGACGGATGGTTATGAATGATTTCGCTCTTGTCGATACATTTAACGATTTTAAGAAATATTGGAGAAAAGTTGTAGGGAAAAGTTTAGATGAGAAGATCGAGTTATGGGAAAGAGAATACATGTCAAAGTACCCTGAACTTTTAGAACTTCAAATACGATGCTATAGCGAAAATAGGCTTAAACTGGAAAGAAATAGCAAGAAAAATGATATTTAACAAGATTGACAACCTTTATCCTTTAATGGAGAAAGCATGGATTAATGCCCTTGAAATTTCCTCGCCTTGCGTAACTGTTGCGTTTTAGATAAGTTTATATATTTGTTTGGTTTGTTTGGTTTATATGGAAAATGTGGAGCGAATGTTTAAGCCTAGTGAAGTTGCAAAAATGCTGAATGTTGATAGACATACTGTGACTAGGTGGATTAGAGAGGGGAAAATAAGAGCGATAAAGCTTCCAAGCGGAAGATATAGGATTCCTGAAAGTGAGGTGAAGAAGATAATTGAAGGAAGAAGCGGTTAAAGCTTACAGCATTCCGATAAATGCTCCAAACGATTTAATAAAAGCATATTTTGAAGCGAAAAAGAAAGCACTAAAAGAAGTATTTTCTTGCGTCGTTTATTCTCGAAGAAGAAAAGCCCATTTAAACTTTAAGAAAGAAGATAGAAGGAATCTTAGAAACAAATTGTTGAAAGATTGGACGTATTCTAAACACTATATTGATTCAGCCATAAACTCTGTCATAGGATTAGTTGCGGAGCAGGGTGGGCCATGGAGTATAAAAAGAAACCAGCTGTCCTTTTAGGATTAGAAAACATAGCTGAACTTAGATGGCATACCAAGGATAAACTAGAGGGGTTGATACTACATGAATTATGCCACATTATCCACGTTATTCAACGCGGACTATCATTCAAGGAGTTTGAGACGCTGGAGGAAGATCCACTATTTCTCTTGTACAGTGAGGGATTTGCTCAAAGATGTGAACATTTAATATTAAATAAGGAGTTATGGCGATATGCGCAAGATGAAAAATGGCTTGAATGGTGCATTGAAAATGAATATTTACTTGCGAAAGAGTTTCTAAGGAGAGTTAAAAACGGAGAGAGGGTGAATGAGTTTTTTGGTTCATGGCTTGAAATATTTGGAAAAAGTCAAACAGGCTATTATCTGGGCTACAGTTTCATCAAAGAAATAGAGAAGAAACATAATATATATGAAATAGCAAAATTAGACCTAGATTATATAAAAGAGAAAGCTCGCGAATTCTTAATTGAAAAGAGCCAAAAATTTAGTTAAATTCTACGTACACCATTATGTATAATTAACAATTAATTTAATTTTAAAACTTTAAATATTAAGAAAGTGATAATATTAATTCATCAATTATAAAAGTTCTTTATGGAAGGGTGGATGTGTTGCGAAAAAGTTTCGTAACTACCACCGTATTTCTACTATTAATAACATTGACACTAGGTTACCGTGGACAAATGACATGTTGTCAAGATAAACTTCAAATCATAGATAGCTTAGCTTCAAAAACAATAACTGTGAATCCAGAGAATGGAGAAATTTGCATAGAATTTTTAAATGAAAGCATGGCTTCATACATAAAGGTCTACGATCCACAATTTATTTTTGATATCCATAAATCTGGTGACCTAATTCTAGCATATACTAGGCAGGACCCTGGCTTTACAACGCTTTTAAATGCTTCAAACATTAAAAACATAACTTTGATCAGATATGTCACAGGAACGGAGGTGGTACCTAACCCAGTAGTCAATTATAGTATTTGTACAGCAATATATATGAAAGATGACCTCATGGTTCTCTCAATAAGCCCCATACCAGACTGGGGACCCTGGTTCATCTTAATATACAACGTTTCCGATCCACAGGAACCAACTTTGTTAGCAAATACTACAATCGAAAGTACATGGTACAAAGGTCCAGATGAGATTATTAGAGATTTCAAAATAGTTGGAAACAATCTTTTTGTGCTTTCAGGCGGATATCTAAGCATATTCGATATTTCTAATGTCTCTAGTCCAGTGGTTATGTCAGTTACAGAGCTAAGCTTCGATATTCAAGATCACTTCGATCTAAGACCAGGTTTCTCCGAACCCTTTATGGATTTGAAGAATTTGATCGTTGACGGAAACTATGCTTACGTAATTACGCATATAGGTGATTTCATTGCGCTAAATATTTCAGACTTGAACAATCCCGCAATTATCGTTAGTACTCATTTGCCTTGCATGGGCTATGATGCTTTAGTTACCAATGATACTTTATTTGTTGCTGGAGGCATCGGTGGACTCTACGTTTTTGATATAAGTAATAAATCGTCTCCTACATTAATTTCACACTATAATGAAACTTTGAGGTGTTCAATGGGTCTAGATTTCTTTGATAACAAAACGTTGGTTGTTGCAGATAATATTTACGGATTACACATATTAAACATATCGGATCTATACAACATTTATGAATTATGCAATGCTACTAGCTTTGATAGACTAATGGATATCGTAGTTGATGGAAATCTGATTTTTGGAGCAGAAATGCTTGCTGGAATCCACGTATACAATGTCACGAATAAAACAAATGTCGAAAGTGTAGCTTACAATCCAATACCACTAATTGAATGGTATGAAAAGGCAGGTGAAACAACTATAACGGCCAGACCACTTATAGGAGGACAACCTCACCCGAACCCTGGTGAAGAATTTGAGATACAAAATCCTTACGTTGAAACATTTTTTGTCGACTTACAGACTTTGATTTCAAGGGAAAATAAAACCTTTTCTAAGCATAGCCCATTTGGAACTCTGTTTATGCCTATAATTGTTTACAATGATAGCGATGGTAATGGAAAGCTTTCATTCTGCTATGAAACTTACCCAGATAACCCCCACCTTATAATTAGAAGAGTTGTTACGGACCAAGTGTTTTTCGTGGCAAACCTTGTAAATGTAAGTGCAAAGTTTTCTGAGCTTAAAAATGAAACTTGGCATGGACATGTAGCATACTATTACACTTTTGAAATTACTGGGTTAAACTTCACTAATAATTCACACATCGAATATGCATGGAGCTATGCGACTGATATATTAGAAGTTATTGGTAATTCCGCCAAAGGAAATATGACCTTGACGTTTCACATCATACCCTTTGAGAACACCAGTAAAGATTCGCCTCTTCTCTACGATAATGTCACCATTAAAGTTGATGTCGATTTGAGGCTTTATGATGTTGATTGGGGTATTTTGCCTAAAAACTACTGTGTTGCTGTAGGCTTCTTAACATCGGTGTGGAATGATAATGTGTACTATCCTGTGAACAGTCTTTCAACTTCAAGGGGTCTTTCTATAAGGGCTATGGATGTTATTGGAGATTTCTTCGTAAACAACTACTATACAGCAGTTAATAGTAGCTACATTTATAATGGCACTGTTAACGTTTCATTTGATTATGCTTGGGGCCAAGCCTTTTACAGAAACTTTGAAATGGCAGACAGCCATATAATTTTCACCAATTTCGTTGGAATTCCAAGAAACACCACCGAAATACATTACGATCCACAAGTAAGCCTATACACCCTTGGAAAACAGTCAGAAGCCCTAGCAGGACCATATATATTTCCAACAAGACCCTATACTGGCGGAGAACAAGAAGAACAGCCACCACCAGAAGGCTTTGAATTATCACCTACTATAATGTTTGGAATAGGAATTGCAGCAATTTTCATTATTGCTGTGGTCGTTAAATATATGAAACAGCGGCATTAACAAATAATAACATCCCATTTTTTATTATAGAACCTTATAAATTTGGTTTTAAGTTCTACATAAGTAGATAACATGTTTAACGTTAAGCTGTCATGGTTATGATGGAATTAGTTTCACTTTTCGCGAGGAGATTTGCTTGGAATGAAATCATGCAATTTTCTTTGAAGGACTTTCAACTTGGTAAGAGGTTTGATAGTGTATGGGCGTAGGAAAGGGAGATTTATCTAGGGTTTTTAGTTACGAGCTAGATTGTTTACCTCCGTTTAGCTTTGATTTGACTGTAAATAAAAAGACAAGGTTTGGTGTTAATTGGTATTGGATTACACCCTATGAGAAATATTACCGGGGAACTATGTGGTCCGGGGTTAGGCTTTATAATAATAAGCCCGTAGGCCTTAAAGTTAAAGCTCTGGGAACTGTACAAAACCCTAAAATATTGTTAGAAGTTTTTTCTGAGGATCGCCTTTCAAATAGGGAAGAAAAGGAAATATTGGAAATTATTGACAGATGTTTAGGTTTAAAAGACGATATTACAAGTTTTTACACGCTTGCTGAGAGATTTCCGTATTTGAGGCAAAGTGTTGAAGATTTGTATGGTATGCGTATATGTTCTTTTCCCGACCTTTTTAGTGCAGTTATATTGGCTGTTACTTTGCAAATGGCTTCTTATGGTAGAACTGAACGTATGATCAAGCTACTATATAGAAACTATGGTGAGAAAATAGTTTTTGATAATGTTGAAGTTATTGTGTGCCCATCTCCAACGAGAATTACTAATGTAAGTGAGGAAGAGTTAAAAGGTAGATGTAACTTGGGTTACAGAGCTGCTTTTATTAAAGCTTGCGCAGAAGCCGTAGTTTCTCAAAAAGCTCCAACCATTAAGGAACTTGCAGATATGAAGGCTGAAGAAGCCAAACGTGTATTAATGAGTCTCAAAGGAATCGGTGAATATTCCGCTGAAATTATTACTCCTCATCCATCTTTTCCAGTTGATGTTTGGAGTGTAAAAATTTTTTGTCAATTATTTAAAATCAAAGTGGATAGAAGTCTTAGAGCTATGATCCCAATTGTCAAAAGATATGCTTTTGAGAAATTTGGAAGATGGCAAAAGTACGTCTACACATACATAACAAATGATTTAGAAAAACTCCCAGAAAAATTTAAACTCAACATTTAACAGTCACAATATATTTTAACACTTCACGCTTCACGCATTTAGACTCAAAACTTATCCATTGCTAGTTCCTACAAATATTCATTTTAGTACTCAACCACTGAACATAAATAATGAGACAATTTGCCAACGATACTTCAGCAGACCTCAAATCAGCTTAATTTACCAACCTAAACATAAACACTCCCAATTAAATGAAAAGCTGAAATCGTAAGGATCACAACAACAAAAAACCTTAAATAGAATAGAATAGCGAGGGTGAAGGAAAATGAGGACACGGGGAGCCTCACTGATCAAAATAATTCTAGCCGTTTCCGTGATAATGATACTTTTAACATTAAATACAGTGGCAGCATACGACAAAGAAACCGATTTTGATAAAGATTCTGGATGGTCTGGGGAATATGCAAAAGTACGAGTGGGAGGAACAACCGTAGATAAGAAATATTATAGTGACTGTTGGATTCACTTTGTAACCAAAGGAACATGGTTTATATCAGTAACACAAACAAAAGCTTGGCTATATGGATATCAAGATCCAGAGAAAACACGATATGAAATAGATAGTTGGTCTTTTGGTAAAGGTGCTGTAGATGAAGTACGTAGTAGAAGCCCACCATTATTAAAGTCTCAAACATATGCAATTAAAGGTGTTTGCGAAGGATACTTCAAAAATAAAATCTTAAAAACAACGTGGACAAGGCAAGCTGAACGAACACTTGAAGCTGCCGATCCCCCGTTTGTGCCAGCTATAGTGTTTTTCAACGTAACTTCGTAAGCGGAATGGAGATGGAACGATGCCTTTGAGAAGTTTACTTGTTACGGCTTTGAAGGATTTGAAGAGAAAAGCCAACATAGCCATACTAATATTGCTATCCATTTCATCTATTTTTTTATTTATTATTGTACGATGGAATTTTACTCACACATTAGCGGATGAATACTTTGATCGTCAAGATTGGCCGGCAGAAATAGAAATATATAAGTACGTGAATGAAAGTGGAGATAGGGTAGATCTCGGTAGTATTGTTGATGATTTAAGGGAAATAGAGGGTGTTAAATGGGTTGTATATCCTGGCGGAGGAATATGGATCGATAATGCCTTCAACTACCGTGGTAAAAACTATTCGTTATTGATTGGTTGGTGTAATGTTGAAGATCCCGTGTTTCCTCATCCTAAGTTTATAGTTGAGGGAAGGTTTTTTAAGTTAAATGATGAGAATGCTGTCATTATTGATATGATTGCAAGGAAACTGCTTGAAGATCTTGGACTATTTCATGGTATTGGTACTAAGGTTCAAATACTTGGGGAAAATTTAACGATTATAGGTGTAGTGGGTAATCCGATGCTTTATGGTGGTGAAGAACATCACTTAAAGCTTACGGACACTATATACTTTTATATTCCCTTGAATACGTATTTAAATTTGACATCTATGGCGCTAAGTCCACCTTACATTAACAGCATTAACGTTTTTGTATTAAAGGAAATTTATGTTAAGGTGGATGAAAGTTACTCGGTTGACGAGGTTGCTAGGGAAATTAGGGAGAGGTTTCCTGGCATAGGGATGCTGGTTGTTACGGAAAGTGAACGTTCATTACTTCGATCTATAACGTTGGAATCTTTGATTCAAGGTTTAATATTCTATTTGCTTAGTGGAATGGTGATGTTATGGAGTGTAAGATATGAGAAAAAGGAAATATTTTTGCTTAAAGCCCTGGGATGGAGGGTTAGAGATATACTGAAGTTCTTCACTCTTAGAAATGTTATTTTAGGGATTTTTTCCGCTATGGTTGGAACGTTTTTAGCACTAGTAGTTGGGATTCTACCAACTCCTTATATCAATTTATATATAATTTATACAATTCTTTTGCCTTTCCCTTTTCTTTTACCCATGGTTGTATCGGCTGTTCTCATATTTTCCTTACCGTCTATTTATTGGATATATAGGGTGAGTAGTGGGGAATATATAAGAAGTTGACCGTTAAGCTCATTTAATGTTTCAGGGTTTATGGATAACCGTACAGTTTGCAGGGGTTTTTAAATGTTAGGAAGATGGTCTTTGCGTTTTAGGTATGTGGTGAAGGGGGTTAAAGGTAGATATATTAAGGCTTTGTTGTTCTGTTTTATGATTGGATTGATATTGTTTTTCCCTTCGCACTTATTTGAAGATTTACAGAACAACATGTATGTTTTTGTTTCTTCGCCCACTCTTATCTCATCTTCGGATGTTAAGCTGATAGATGGATGGCGATGGACAAATTATGTGGTTTGTGTTTCATGCGAGGTCCATGGTAATGTGACTGTTTTAAATGTAAATGAGAACTTTGGGAAGTTTGCTTGCAGATTTCTTGTTGATGGGAGACTGCCTAGAGGGGTTAAGGAAGTGGCGGCTGTTGTTTTAGAAGATACTAATGTATATTTGGGGGATTTTTTAAGTGTTGGTAACGGTTCTGTTAGAGTTGTTGGACTTTTGGATATAAAGTGTGTTCCCCTTATTGGTGAAGTTGTTTCTGCGAAGGTTATTTTGGTTAAAATTGTTGATGAAGAGGTTTTTGATTCGCGGGCTTTGG